>DASQWY010000045.1:0-24770 GCA_035640005.1 Actinomycetes bacterium | reverse complement strand
GCTGGGCATTGGGGGGTGAGCGACGAGGGTGGTGAGTGCGGCGGCAGGCGAAGCCGAGACCGCCTGCCGGTGAGCAAGCGAGTCGGGGCCTATTGGGGTCTGGCCACGACGCCCACCATCCCCTCATCCCGGATGACCTCGGTGTCGAAGCCGCGCGCGCCCAGGTGCTCCGTGAGGATGCCTGGGACCTTGGAGGTGTTCTCGCTGGCCTTTCCCGCCGAGGGTGGTCCCCCGTAGCCGTAGAACAGGTACAGCGCGCCGCCAGGCGCCAGGAGGCGCTTGATGAGGTCCAATTCCCTGGCCGGGGAGCGCAGCCAGAACAGGTTGACGTTCATGGCGAAGACCTTGCCGAACCGTTCGTCGCTTCCGAGCACGTCGGCGGGCTGCAACTGCTCCAGCGCCAGGGTCCGTAGGACCGCCCTGCCGGCGGCGACGTGCTGGGCGTTGCGCTTGGCCGCGCGGCTGATCGCCGTGGCCGAGCGGTCGATGGCCACGATCTTCCCGCCGACCAGCCGCTCGCAGACCATCGCGACCGCGACTCCGGGGCCGCAACCGATCTCCAGCAGCAGGTCGTCAGGGCCGGGGTCCAGCGTTGCCACCGCCCACCGCGCGTGCTCCCGGCCTGCCGTGGTCGCCATGGGCCAAAGCTACCAGCGCGACCGTTCGCGGAGGTCTGCAGGTGCTCAGGAAGCCAGGGACAATGGGGCATGGCCACCGCCCCGGGCCGCTGGTCGCCGGCGGCCGCCCGCCCGTGATTGACGCCAGGGTGCTCGCCGAGGAGGTCGACCGCCGCATCCGGGCGCTGCCCGAGCACGGCGTCGAGCCCGCACGCCGTGTCCGGCGGGAGTACTCCAAGCGGCTGCGTGCCGTGCCCGCCGACGAGGTGGTGGCGTTGGCGCTCGCGTTGGTGGGGCGGCAGCGCTGGGTCGGCTACGAGCTGCTCTACCACCATCCCGGCGCGCTAGCGTCGCTGGGAGTCGACGAGGTCGAGCGGCTGGGCCGGGGGATGGACGACTGGGGCTCGGTCGACGCGTTCGGCTGCTGCGTCTCGGGGCCGGCGTGGCGGCACGGGCGCATCACCGACGGGGTCGTTCGCGGCTGGGCGGCCTCCCCGGACAGGTGGTGGCGGCGGGCAGCGCTGGTCTCGACAGTGCCGCTCAACCTCCGCTCGAGGGGCGGGACCGGCGACACCACCCGCACCCTGGACGTCTGTGGCCGGCTCGTCGCGGACCGTGACGACACGGTCGTCAAGGCGCTGTCGTGGGCCCTGCGTCAGCTGGTGGTCTGGGATGCCGAGGCGGTGCGCGGGTTCCTCGAGGACAACGACGACGTGGTCGCCGCGCGGGTCCGCCGCGAGGTCCGCAGCAAGCTCGACACCGGGCTGAAGCACGCGCGCCGGCCGCGGCTGCGCGCCTGACACACGGATTCGGGGGTTGGGGTGGCGCGGATGGGCAAGCAGCGACTGTCGGCGTCCATGACCGAGCGCGAGTTCGACAACGGCTACTGGTACGCCACCGAGCTACGGGCGTTCGCCGCCAAGCTCGGGATCCCGTCGGCGAGCAGGCTGCGCAAGGACGAACTGGAACGCGCGATCAAGCACTTCCTGCGCACGGGAGCACCGATGGCGCCCGCCCAGCGCACGCGCCCGGCGTCTGGCGTCCGGGACGTCGACCGGGGCTTGCGCCTGGACCTCCCGGTGGTCAACTACACCAGCAACAAGGAGACCAAGGAGTTCATCGAGCGCGAAGCGGCGAAGCTCGAGCCCGGCTTCCAGCGCGCACCGGGCACGCGCTACCTGCTCAACCGCTGGCGCGAAGAACAACTCGGTAGCGGCAGGCGGATCACTTACCGGGACCTGGTCGAACAGGCCGTTGAGCTCAACCAGGCCAAGCTCGGCCCGTTGCGGCTACCACACGGGCGCTACCTCAACTTCCTCTCCGACTTCCTGGCCGCTAACCAGGGAGCGTCGCGCGAGGACGCCCTGAAGGCCTGGCGGGAGCTCAAGGCGATGGACGTACCCAAGACGTACGCGTCGTGGGCCGAGGCGCGCAGGCCTCGCAACGGCCGTGCTTGACGGATCCGGCAGGGGCCGTTGCCAGCTGTCCAGGAGCTGCGCCGCTGGCCGCGCGGCTTGAACGCCAGGTCCGCCGGGCTCCGCGGAGGCCTGTGCGGTACCGTCCGGGAATGGACGGTAGGGACGCCTACTTCGGTGAGCAGGTCGCGGCACGGTACGACGAGGAGTCGGACATCTTCGAGCCGGGCGCCGTGGACCCGGTGGTCGAGGTGCTGGCGGGGCTCGCTGGCGGCGGCCGGGCCCTGGAGTTCGGCATCGGCACCGGGCGGATCGCGCTGCCGCTGGCACGCCGCGGCGTGCCGGTGCATGGCATCGACCTGTCGCGGGCGATGGTCACCCGGCTGCGCGCCAAGCCGGGCAGCGAGGCGGTCGGCGTGACGATCGGCGACTTCGCGACGACCAGGGTGGACGGGACGTTCTCGCTTGTATACCTGATCTTCAACACGATCATGAACCTGACGACGCAGGAGGCGCAGGTGGCCTGCTTCCGCAACGCCGCGGCGCACCTTGAGCCGGGCGGCTGCTTCGTCATCGAGACAAGGGTCCCCGAGCTGCGCAGGCTCCCGGCCGGGCAGGACGTCCTGCCGTGGCACCTGAGCCCGGAACGGTGGGTGTTCTACACCTACGACCTCGCCACCCAGGCGATGCGCGGGCACTACTTCGAGGTCGCGGACGGCCGCGGCGAGTACAGCACGATCCCGTTCCGGTACGTGTGGCCGGCCGAGCTCGACCTGATGGCCCAGCTCGCCGGGCTGCGGCTGCGCGAGCGGTGGGGTGGGTGGACGCGGGAGGCCTTCACCAGCGAGAGCCGCCAGCACGTCTCGATCTGGGAGAAGCCCGCCCGCTCCGTCCCACCGGCTTGAGTCGTTACCCCGGCTCGGCGCTGTCGTCGTCTCCAGGCGTCGCATGCCGAGCCGATCGTAGCCCCGCTACCGTGCCGGTTCGAGGCCAGCTGCACGTTCCCCATCCTCAAGCGAGCAGGGAGCTGAGGACGCCGGCCTCGGCTCGCAGCCGCTCGGCGTGCTCCTGGCGGCCCGCGCGCTCGTAGTCCCGCGCGGCCGCCTGCCGCTCGGCCACCTCGGCTCGGACGATTGCCTCCACCTGCACGTCGGTGAGGCTGCGCCGCTCCGCCTCGGCGGCACCAAGCCCGGCGACGGTGCCCGCGATGGGCGCGTGCCCGGCGCCTTGCCGGGGAGCCGGCGGTCCCTCGACGGCCTCGGCGTTGTCGATCGCGGCCAGCGCCGACCGCAGCGCCGCGACCGCCACCGCATCGCGCGCCTTCAGGGCGCGAGGTAGCGCGCTCCGCAGCCGCTCCCGCAGGCTCCCGAGCTCCGGGGGTCGTATCTCCATCCCGGTGATCCTAGCCTCGTGCTGCGCCGTTCAGCCGGCGAAGAACTCCTTCAGGACGGGGGCGAGGACGTCCCAGGCCACGGCGTGGTTCTGTCCTTGCAGGGTGTGGCGGCGCGGGTTGGGCAGGGCGGCGGTCAGCGCTCGTGCCGAGTCGGCGGCCCAGGCGCCGGTGTCGCTACCGTCCAGGACGAGCGTGGGCGCCTCGACCGACGCGACCAGGCCGGTTGGCACCAGGCTGTCGCCCATGACGGCCGCGTCGTAGGCGAGCGTGGGGGCCAGCGCCTCCATGCCCGGCCACACCGGCGCCTGCCGCATCCCGGCGATCATCCCCTCGGGCAGGCCGATGCTCCGCATGAACAGGGCCATGGCGTCGCCGCGGCGGCCGGCGCCCAGCAGCTCGGCGAGCTGGGCGACGTAAGCCTGCTGCCGGCCGGGGGCGTCCGGGTCGGTCATGAACGGCGGCTCCCACAGGGCCAGCCTGGTGACGGGCAGGCCGGCCGCGGCCGCGCGCAGGGCGAGGACCGCGCCGGAGGAGTTGCCGAAGACCGCCGCCGGCCCGCCGGCCGCGGCGATCACGGCCCGCAGGTCCTCGAGCTCCCGCTCGACCGCGTAGGGCGGGGTGTCGCCGCTGTCGCCGCGCCCGCGGCGGTCGTAGTTGAGCACCGTGAAGTCGGCCGCCAGCAGCCGGGCCAGCTCCGCGTGGACAGCCCGGCCGGTCGACGCGCCGCTGACCAGGACGACCGGCGCGCCCTCACCCAGCCGGTCGTAGGCGATGGTGGTGCCGTCGCTGGAACGCACCGTGTCCATGGGACCCCTTCCCTCGTGAGCGGTTGGCCGCCCGCAACTCGCGACTGTAGACCCGGCGGGCGACCGCCGCGCTGGCTACCCTGGCCCGGTGACGATCGAGCTGACCCTGCTGCCGCGGGTGGCGTACCGCGACCGGGAGGTCACCAGTCCCCGGCTGCGTGGCCTGCTGGCGCTGCTCGTCGGCGACCTGCGCCGGGGCTGCGGCACCGCCTGGCTGGCGGACGGGCTCTGGCCGGACGGGCAGCCGGAGAACCCGGCCAAGGCGCTGCAGGTGCTGGTCTCCCGTGCCCGGGCGCAGCTGGGCTCCGACGTGATCGCCAGCACGCCCACCGGCTACCGCCTCACGCTGCGCGAGGAGCAGGTCGACGCTTCCGCGGTGCTGCTCAGCGCGGCGGCGAGCGCGCGCAGCTCCGGTGCCGGCGACCACGCGGCGGCGCTGGCGCAGGCGGAGGCGGGCCTGGCGCTGTGGGAGGGGGCCGCCGGCCGGGACGCCGGCCGGGACGCCGGGCTCGACGACCCGGTGTCCGCGCTGCGCGCGGAACGGGCGTCGACCTACCGGTCGCTGCTGCGTGCCCGCGCGCTGGCGCTGGCCCGGCTGGGCCGCCACGCCGAGGCGGCCGAGGAGCTGGCCGGGCTGGCCGCCGAGCGCCCGCGGGACGAGGAGGTGCTGCTGGAGCTGCTGCGCTGCGAGGCGGCGACGGTGGGACCGTCGGCGGCGCTGGCCAGGTACGAGGCGTACCGCCGCTCGCTGCGCGAGGAGCTCGGCACCGACCCCGGCCCCGCGCTCCAGGCCGAGCAGCAGCAGCTGCTGCGGGGCACCGCGCCGGTGGTCCGCCGCGGCGTGGCGCACGAGCCCAACCCCCTGCTCGGCCGCGACGACGACATCGCCGCGGTCACCGGCCTGCTGCGCACGTCGCGGGTCACCTCGATCGTGGGTCCCGGCGGCCTGGGCAAGACCCGCCTCGCGCACGTGGTGGCCCGGCGGGCGGAGCAGCACGTGGTGCAGTTCGTCGCGCTCGCCGGGGTCGCCGGCGACGGCGACGTCGCCGGCGAGGTCGCCTCGGCGGTCGGCGCGGGCGAGGCCCGGCGCACCCCCGTCGGCCAGTCCGCCGTCCCGACCGACCTGCTCGCCGGCATCGTCCAGGCGCTGGGTCCCGGCCCGGCGCTGCTGGTGCTGGACAACTGCGAGCACGTCCTCGGCGGCGCCGCCGAGCTGGTGCACGCCCTGGTGTCGATGACCAGGGACCTGCGGGTGCTGACCACCAGCCGCGCGCCGCTGGGCCTCTCGTCGGAGTCGGTGTACCTGCTGCCGGAGCTCAGCCTGCCGACCAGCGTGGAGCTGTTCCGGCAGCGCGCCAGGGCGGCCCGCCCCGGCGCCGAGCTGCCCGCCGGGGCGGTGGAGGAGGTGTGCCGCCACCTCGACGGGCTGCCGCTGGCGGTGGAGCTGGCGGCGGCGCGGGTCCGGGTCATGTCGGTCCCCGAGGTCGCCCGCCGCCTGAAGGACCGGTTCGGCCTGCTGCGCGGCGGCCCGCGCGACGCGCCGGAGCGGCACCAGACCCTGCACGCGGTGGTCGACTGGAGCTGGAACCTGCTGGAGCCGGCCGGGCAGGCGGCGATGCGGGCGCTGTCGGTCTTCCCCGCCGGGTTCACCGCCGACGCCGCGCGGCGGGTGCTCGGCGACGGTGACGCCGACGTCCCGCGGGTCCTCGAGCACCTGGTCGACCAGTCGTTGCTCCAGGTGGCGGACACCCCGACGGGCCTGCGGTTCCGGATGCTGGAGACGGTGCGCGAGTTCAGCACGGCGGAACGCGAGTCCGCCGGGGAGACCGAGCGGGCGGTCGACGGCTTCCTGGCGTGGGCGCGCGACTTCGGCGTGGCGCACCACGACGCGCCCTACGGGCCCGACCCGTTCGCGCCGCTGGAACGGATCCGGGCCGAGCAGGACAACCTCGCCCAGGCGCTCCGGTACGGGCTCGCCAGGGCGGACGGCGGCACGGTCGCGGCCACCTCCGCGGTGCTCGAGGGCCTGTGGATCGTCGAGTCCAGCTACCAGCGCCTGATGACGCTGGCGTCCGAGACCGCGCGGGTGCTGTCGCACTGGCGACCCGGGCCCGACCTGGTCGAGGTCACCCGCACGACCTTGGCGCTGCAGACCGCCTTCACGTTCGTCCTCCAGGGGCCCCGCGCGATGCGCTCGCTGGTCGCCCTGCGCCGGCTGCCGGCCGCAGAACCAACCACCATGGTCCGGGCCGTGGTGGTGGTGCTCGGCGCCGCACCCGAGGACCGCTCGGCCCTGTACGAGCTGTGCGACAGCGACGAGCCGCTGGTGGCCGGTGCCGCCAACGCCGTGGTCAGCTACTTCTGGGAGACCGAGGGCGACCTGGACAGCGCGCTCAAGGCCGCCAGGCGGGCGCTGGAGGCATTCGGGCAGCGGAAGCTCCCGTACGTGCAGGCGGGCGCCCACGCCCGGATCAGCGAGCTGTGCCTGCAGGTCGGACGGGGCGACGAGGCGCGGCGCCACCTGCTGCCGGTCCTGCCGGTGATGGAGCGGCTCGGGACCTGGTCCGACCTGGTCGGCATCAGCTGGTGGATGGTGCTCGCCAGCCTGCAGGTCGGCGACGTCGACGAGGCGGAGCGCTGGCTGGAGCAGACGGCGCCGCAGCGGGTGGACGAGCCGGTCGGCCTGTCCACCTACGGCCTGGGCGTGCGAGCCGAGATCCTGCTCGCGCGGGGTGAGGTCGAGGCCGGCCTGCGCCTGTGGCGCCGCGCCGTCGACCTGCTGACGAGCGCCGAGGGCCCGATCTTCGGCCTCGACGTGGACCCCAGCCAGGAGCAGTGGCCCCTGGAGGCCAAGGCCGTCACCGTGGTCGCCCATGCGCAGCATGGCCGGCTCGACCTCGTCGAGGAGCTCACCGGCGAGCTGCCGCGCCGGCTGTCGACCATCCTCGCCAACCCCGTCGCCAACCCGCCGCCCTACCTCATGGAGCTGCCGACCTGCGGTGGGCTGCTGCTGGCGCTCGGCATGGTGGACCTGGACCGCGGGGCGCGCACCGGCGAGCAGCGGGCCACCAGGTCGGGGGCGCGGCTGGTGGCCCTGGCGGAGCGTTTCCGGTTCCTGCGGAACTTCCAACCGACCATGTCCGCCGCAGGCGCCCGCCGCGCGGCCGAGCAGGCCGACAGGCCGGCGTACGAAGAGGCGGTATCGTCGTACGCCGGCCTGGGTCGCGACCAGCTGCGGGCCGCCGCCCTGGCCGCCCTGCGAGAGCGTCCGGGCTAGCGGATGGGGTCGCGGTTGTACAGCCTCTTCGCCCACAGGTAGCCGACCAGGGTGAGGCCGGCGCACCAGGCGACCGCGACGGCCCCGTCGTGGCCGATCGGGGTGCCCAGCAGCAGCCCCCGCACGGTCTCCACGAACGGCGTGAACGGCTGGTACTCGGCGAACCAGCGCAGCCCGACCGGCATCGAGTCGGTGGGCACGAACCCGCTGCCGAGGAACGGCAGGAACACCAGCGGCATGGGGAGGTTGCTGGCGGTCTCCACGCTCCTGGTCACCAGGCCGAGCGCGACCGACAGCCAGGTGAGCGCCAGGGTGATCAGCGCCAGGACCCCGATCGCCGCCGCCCACTCGACCGGGCTGGCGGTGGGCCGGAAGCCGATCAGCAGGGCGGCGCCGATGACGACCGCGATGATGAGCATCGTCTGGATCATGTCGCCGAGGACGTGTCCGGTCAGCACCGAGGCGCGGTAGATGGCCATGGTGCGGAACCGGGCGATGATGCCCTCGGTCATGTCCATGGCGACCGAGATCGCCGTCCCCTGGACCGAGGAGGCCACGGCGATCAGCAGGATCCCCGGCGTGACGTACTCGACGTAGGCGGCGCGGCCGCCCGAGGGGCCGCCGAGCCCGTTGCCCAGGGTGCCGCCGAAGACGTAGACGAACAGCAGCAGCAGGACGACCGGCATGCCGACCAGCATCAGCGTCAGGCCCGGGTAGCGCAGCGCGCGCTTGAGGTTGCGACGCAGCATCGTCGCCGAGTCGGTCACGGCGTAGGAGAGCGTGCTCATCGTGCGAGCTCCTTCTGCTTGTCGGGCTGGCCGGTGAGGGCCAGGAAGACGTCGTCGAGGTCGGGCGTGTGGGCCGACAGGTCGTCGACCTCGATCGAGGCGTCGTCGAGCCGGTCGAGCAGGGCCCGCAGCGACTTGACGCTGCCGTCGCTCGGGACCTGCAGGCTGAGTGCCTCGTCGTCGCGGCTGGAGGCACCGAGGATCCGGGTGGCCGCCTCCAGCCCGTCCGGGTAGGCGAAGCGGAGGCTGATGTGACCGCCGGGAATGCGGCGCTTGAGCTCGGTAGGGGTCCCCTCGGCGACCAGCCTGCCGCGGTCCAGCAGCGCGATCCGGTCGGAGAGCTCGTCCGCCTCCTCCAGGTACTGCGTGGTCAGGAAGATGGTGACCCCGCCGGCCACGAGCTCACGGATGATCTGCCACATGGTGCGCCGGCTGCGTGGGTCCAGGCCGGTGGTCGGCTCGTCCAGGAAGACGATGCGCGGGTCGCCGACCAGGCCCATCGCCAGGTCGAGCCGCCGCTTCATGCCGCCGGAGTAGGTCGCGGCCGGCTTCCTGGCGGCCTCGGCCAGGTCGAACCGCTCGAGCAGCTCGGCCGCGCGCCGCCGGCCCTCGCGCCGGCCCAGGTGGCGCAGGTCGGCCATCAGGAGCAGGTTCTCCTCGCCGGTGAGCAGGTTGTCCACCGCCGTGAGCTGGCCGGTGACGCCGATGGCGGCGCGCACCGCGTCCGGGTCGCGGGCGACGTCGTGGCCGGCGACCCGCGCCTCGCCGCCGTCGGCGCCGATCAGGGTGGACAGGATGTGCACGGTGGTGGTCTTGCCGGCGCCGTTGGGGCCGAGCAGCGCGAAGACCGTTCCTTCGGCGACCTGCAGGTCGATGCCGTCCAGCACCAGCTGGTCGCCGAACGACTTGCGCAGCCCGGTCGCCCTGATCGCCGGTTGGGATGGGGTGGTGGTCATGCCGCCTCGTCTCGTCGCGGTGGCCCTGGTGGCCACGACCTCGCCGAGCATGCGCGCCGCCAGGTTCACCGCGGTTTCACGGCGGTTTCAGGGGCTCGGACGGGCGCTACCGCTCCTCGCCGGCGAGCAGCTCCATCAGCAGGCCGTCGTGCCAGCCGGCGCCGCCCACGTCCCGCTCGTAGCGGCGCATGACGCCCACCCGCCGGAAGCCGACCTTCTCGTACGCCCGGATCGCCGCGGTGTTCGCCGCCGCCGGGTCGATGGTGATCCGGTGGTGGCCGCGCTCGTCGATCAGGTGCCGGACCACCCGCCGGACCGCCTCGCTGCCCAGCCCCCACCCATGCAGCGCCGGGTCGAGGAACAGGTCGATGGAGGCGTGGCGGTACTTGGGCTCCGGCTCCTCCGAGAACTGGATCATGCCAGCCACCGCGCCGTCGACCTCGATCGTCCAGCGGGTCGAGGACGGCTCGTCCCACGGGAACCCCTCGGCGGGCTCGTCCCACCAGCGCAGCACCTCGGGGGTGCGGTGGATGCGCAGCAGCTCGGCCTGGTCGCCGGCGGCGAGCGGGCGCAGGTCCAGGTCCATGGAGCCACGCTACACGGTGGCCGCGGCGCGGTCGCGCGGATGACAATCTCCGACGACGCCAGCAAGGAGGCAGCCATGCAGGTCCGGCCAGAGACCGCCCCGTTCGGCGTGACCGATCCCAGCCGGCTGGTTCCCTACCTCGAGCGCCGTGGCTTCGCGCCGGGCGACTGCCTCTTGCGGCAGGGAACCGTCGGCGCCGAGTGCTACCTCGTGGAGGCCGGCGAGGTCCGCCTGGAGGTCGAGCGTGCCGACTACGACTCCGACGGGGTCATCGCCTACGTGCAGGCCGGGGAGTTGTGCGGCGAGTTCAGCTTCCTTGACGGCCGGCCCCGCTCGGCCAGCGCCTACGCCCACACCGAGGTCGTCGCCAGCCGGCTGACCGAGGTGCGCCTGCGGCAGCTGTGCGCCGACGACCCCGAGACCGGGCTGGCGGTGCTGCGCGCGCTGGGGCGGGACGCGGCGGCCAAGGCCCGCGAGGCGTCGCAGCACCTGCAGGAGTTCGTCTTCGGCGACGAGGTCGACCCGTCGGTGGACCGCGCGGTGGCGGCCGCGGCCGCCGCGCAGGCCGCCTTCGCCGGCTGGCCGGAGGCCCGCGTCGAGGACCTGCTGGACCGGATCGCGCAGGCCGCCGCCGCGCACGCCGAGGAGCTGGCGGCCGCGACCGTGGAGGAGACCGGGATCGGCGACGTCGCCGACAAGACGTTCAAGAACCGGTTCGCCAGCCTCCAGGTGAACCGGAGCCTGCAGGGCAAGCCGGGCGTGGGGCCACGGCCGACCGACGAGCGCGGCGTCACCGAGATCGCCAGCCCGGTCGGGGTGGTGCTCGGGCTGATCCCGATGACCAACCCGGTCTCGACCATCGTGTTCAAGACGCTCATCTGCCTGAAGGCCCGCAACGCCCTGATCGTCAGCCACCATCCCGCCGCCGTGGGGGTCGGCGACCGCACGGTCCAGCTGGTCCAGGAGGTGCTGCGGGAGCGGCAGGCGCCCACCGCGCTGCTGCAGTCGGTCGGGCGTGCCAGCCGCACCAGGACGGCCATGTTCATGCGCCACCCGGGGGTGGCCCTCATCCTGGCCACCGGCGGGACCGCCATGGTGAAGGCGGCCTACAGCTCCGGCACGCCCGCCATCGGGGTGGGATCCGGCAACGTGCCGGCCCTGGTCTGCGCCGACGCCGACCCGCGGGCCGCCGCCGACGCCGTGGTGGCCAGCAAGGGCTTCGACAACGGCATCGTCTGCGGCTCCGAGGACAACCTGGTGGTGGACGCCTCGGTGCGCGAGCCGTTCGTGGCCGCGCTGCGGCGGGCCGGCGCGGCCGTGCTGACCGCCGCGCAGGCCGACCGCCTGCTGGCGCACGCCTTCGACAGCGACGGCCACCTGCGCCGCGAGGTCCTCGGCCAGGCCGCCGCCGCGATCGCCGCCGCGGCCGGGGTCGAGCTGGCCGAGCCCGCCCGGGTGCTGGTGCTGCCGCTGCCGCTGGACCAGGTCGACGGCCCCTACGGCCGGGAGAAGCTCGCCCCGCTGGTCTCCCTGTTCACCGTCGAGGGGGAGGAGCAGGGACTGACGGTCTGCCGGCGGCTGCTCGCCAACCAGGGGGCCGGGCACACCGCCGTCATCCACACCGGCGACGAGCGGCTGCAGCAGCGCTTCGGCCGGGAGGTCCCGGCCAGCCGCATCCTGGTCAACGGCCCCGCCACCCACGGCTGCATCGGCATCGGCAACGGGCTGGTGCCGTCGCTCACCCTCGGCTGCGGCACCTTCGGCGGCAACTCCACCACCGACAACGTCACCTACACCAACCTGCTCAACATCAAGCGGCTGGCGCGGCCGGTCTGACCGGTGGCCGCGGGGGAACCGGCCGACGATACTCACCGCATGCGGCAGATCCTGTGCCCGGTGGTGGTGGGGCGCCACGAGGAGCTCGGCCTGCTCCGGACCGCGCTCGACGAGGCACGCGCGGGCCGGGGCCGGCTGGTGCTGATCCGCGGTGAGGCCGGGGTGGGCAAGTCGCGGTTGACGCTGCAACTGGAGGCGGCGGCGCGGTCGGCGGGGATGCGGGTGCTGCGGGGCCGGGCGGCGGCGGCAAGCTCGCCGGTCCCGTTTCGGCCGTTCGCCGAGGCCCTGCTCGGCGCCACCCGCGCGGCCGGGCCGCCGGAAGCGCCCGAGCTGGCCGCGTACCGGTCGGTGCTCGGCGTGCTGATCCCGGAGTGGTCCGAGCCGGGCCCGCCGCTGGCCGAGCGGGGCCTGCTGCTCCACGAGGCGGCGCTGCGGCTGCTGCGCGTGCTGGCCGGCGCGGTCGGCGCCCTGGTGACCCTGGAGGACCTGCACTGGGCCGACGCGGAGACGCTCGCCCTGGTCGAGTACCTGGCCGACAACCTCGCCGCGGAGCGCCTGCTGTGCCTGGCCACCATGCGCTCGGACGAGCCGCGACCGGCGCCCGCGCTGCCCGGCCTGCTGGCCGCGCGGCGCAGCGCGCCGGTGCTGACGCTGGAGCGCCTCCCGGACGCGGAGGTGGACGCCATGGCCAGGGCGGCCCTGGACGCGCCGGTCCTGCCGGAGGGGCTGGGGCGGCTGCTGGCGGCCCGGGCCGAGGGGGTGCCGTTCCTGGTCGAGGAGGTGCTGGCCTCCTGCGTGGCGAGCGGCGCGCTGGTGCGGGAGGGCGGCGGCTTCGAGCTGCGAGCCGACCGCGCGCCCAGGGTCCCCGAGACCTTCCAGGGGATGCTGCGCGAGCGCCTGCGGAGCCTCGGCGAGCAGGACCGGGCGGTGCTGGCGGCGGCAGCGGTGCTGGGCAGGCGCTTCGACTGGTCGCTGATCCCCGGCGCGGCCGGCCTGGACCGGAGCGCGGTGCTGGCGGCCCTGCGGGCGGCGGTGGACGCCCAGATCGTCTCCGCCGAGGACGGCGCCGACGACGGTGCCGAAGTCCCCGCGTTCCGCTTCCGCCACGCGCTGACCAGGGAGGCAGTGCTGGAGGACCTGCTGCCTCCCGAGCGGGCGGAGCTGGCGGCACGGGCCGCCCGGACGATCCAGGAGGCCCACCCGGGCCTGCCGGGACCCTGGTGCGAGCGGGCCGCGGACCTGCGGGAGCTCGCCGGGGACCGGCAGCAGGCGGCGCGCCTGCTGCTGGAGTCGGCCCGCAGGTCGCTGGCCCGGACCGCTCTGGCCAGCGCCGAGGCGGCCCTGGACCGCGCCCGCTCGCTCGCCGGCGACCACCCGGAGCTGGCCGTCGAGGTGGACGAGGTGCTGGTGGAGGTGCTGTCGCTGGCGGGCAAGCCCGACCGGGCCGTGCAGGCGGGCGAGCGACTGGCCGCCTCGCTCGCGCGGTCGGGCGCGCCGCCCGGGCGCGCGGGGAAGGCGCGGCTGTCGCTGGGCCGGGCGCTGGGAGGGGCGGGAGCGTGGGACCGGGCCCTGGAGGAGCTCGGCGAGGCCGCCCGGCTGGCGCGGACCGCCGGCGACGAGGGCCTGCTCGCCAGCGTGTGGTCGTTCCGGGCGCAGGTCGAGGTGTGGCGCGGCGGCTACCAGGCCGGCATCGAGCTGGCCACCCGCGCCCTCGCGATCGCCGAACGGCTGGACCTCGCGGAGGTGGCCTGCGAGTGCCTGGACGTGCTCGGCCGCCGCGCCTCGGTGCGGGACCACCGGCGGGGCGTGGAGGTCTTCCGGCGGGAGCTGGGGATCGCCGAACGGGCCGACCTGCGGCTGTGGAAGATCCGGGCGCTGCTGGAGCTCGGCACGGTCGAGATGACCTCCTCGGGGGACGTCGCCGACCTGGTCCGGGCGGCGGAGCTGGCCGAGCGCGAGGGGGCGGTCTCGGCGCTGGCCCTCACCCTCCAGAACCAGTGCTGGCCGCACCTGCTGGCGGGGCGCTGGGAGCGGCTGGCCGCGGCCAACGGGCGCTGCCTGGAGCTGTGCCGCCGCTTCGGCCTGGGCCTGCTCCCCCACGCGCTGATCGTGACCGGCCTGACCCACGCGGTGCGGGACCAGCCCCGGGAGCTGGAGGCCGCGCTCCGGGAGGCGGAGGACGCCACCGACGACCCCAACATCCACGGCGCCGCCTGGGGCGCGCGGGCGACCCTGGCGCTGCTCCGAGAGGACCGCCAAGCCGCGGCCGACGCGTTCGAGCGGGCGGCCGGGCTGCTCCGCCGGGCCCAGGGGGTGACCAACTGGCACTTCCTGGGAACCCGGACGGTGCTGCTGGAGCTGGAGGGCCGGGGCGGCGAGCGGGCCCGGGGCGAGCTGGGCGGCATCGGGGCGCCGCTGGCCTACTGGAACGAGGCCGCCCTCGACCACAGCCAGGCGATCGCGCTCGGCCGGGCCGGCCGCGCCCGGGACGGGGAGGCCGCCTTCCGGCGGGCCGCCGAGCGGCTGGGCGAGGCGGCGTGGCTACGCTGCCTGCACGCCCGGCTGGTGGCGGAGGCGGCCATCGCCGACCGCTGGGGCGACCCGGTGGGCTGGCTCCGCCAGGCCCTGCCCGTGCTCGAGTCGGCCGGGCACGACCGGGTGGTGGCCGCCTGCAAGGCGCTGCTCCGCAAGGCCGGCGCGCCGCTGCCCCGCAGGGGCCGGGGCGGCTCCGAGGTCCCGCTGGACCTCCGCTCGCTGGGGGTGACCAGCCGGGAGATGGACGTGCTGCGCCTGGTGGCGGACGGCCTGCCGAACCGGGGGATCGCGGCGCGCCTGTACCTCTCCCCCCGCACGGTGGAGACGCACCTGGCGAGCCTGCAGCGGCGCACCGGCGCCACCAGCCGGGCGGAGCTGGCGGAGCTGGCGCTGGCCGTGCTCGCGCGCGAGCGCCGACACTAACTCCGGGCCCGGGGCCGCTAACTCCGGGCCGCTCCCGGATGCGCCAGGCAGCGCCGCCCGCGCACGCTGCTCCAGACCGAGACAGGAACGGGAAGGAGCACGCGCATGAGCGCCAGCAACGTCGACCACTACCGGGCCGGCCACCAGGCCTTCAACCGGCGGGACTTCGAGGCCATGACCGAGCGCTACGCCGACAGCATCGCCTGGACCGACCACCCGCAGGGCCGCACGTTCAGGACCCCCCAGGAGTTCAGGGACGACTTCCTGCCAGGCTGGGTCCGGGCCTCCTCCGACATCCGCATCACCGACCCCCGCTACCTCGACGCCGGCCAGACGGCGGTGTGCACCTTCACCGTCGTGGGCACGCAGGACGGGCCGCTCGGCCCCTTCCCCGCCACCGGCAAGCGGTTCGCGCTGCCGCTGTGCGAGCTGTGGCACTTCGACGCCGGCGGGAAGGTCGTCGGCGGGGACCTCTACTACGACCAGGTCACCCTGCTCACCCAGCTCGGCCTGCTGCCGCAGCCGTCCAGCGCGTAAGCGAATCGGTCGGTCGACCGACCTTGACACCAGGACTTCGCTGCACAAGAATATCGGTGTTCGGTCGGTCGACCGATTGAGCTAGTTGACGAACGGGGGCGCCCAGCCATGCACGCCGCGGACCACCGCCGCCACGACGTCGTCGTCGTGGGCGCACGAGTCGCCGGATCGGCCACCGCCATGCTGCTCGCCCGCCTCGGGCGTGACGTGGTGGTGGTGGACCAGGCCTCGTTCCCCAGCGACACCGTGTCCACGCACTCGATCGCCCGCAGCGGCGTCGTCCAGCTCCACCGCTGGGGCCTGCTCGACGAGGTCCTGGACAGCGGCGCCCCGGCCATCCGGCGGGTGACCTTCAACGCCGCCGGCGCCTCGGTGTGCCGGACGATCAAGGACAAGGCCGGGGTCGACCTGGTGGTGGCGCCCCGCCGCTACGTGCTGGACACGATCCTGGCGACCGCCGCGGAACGGGCCGGCGCCGACGTGCGCCCCGGCGTCACCGTGGACGGCGTGCGGCGCGACGGGCGCGGCCGGGTGGTGGGAGTGCATGGGCACGACAGCGCGGGCGCCCCGGTCGAGATCGCCGCCCGCCACGTGGTGGGCGCGGACGGCTTGCGGTCGCGGGTCGCCCGCTCGGTCGAGGCCGCCTTCGACGAGGTCCGCCTGGCGGGCGGGGCGGCCCAGTACGCGTACTACGCGGGCATCCCGTGGGACGGCATCGAGTTCTTCGTCGCCCCGCGGTCGTTCGCCGGCGTGTTCCCGACCCACGACGGGCAGGCGTGCATCTGGGTCTGCACTCCCGCCGCCGACGCGCACGCGGTCCGCCGCCGGGCCAGGTCGCGGGTGGAGGCGTTCGGCGAGCTGCTCGGGCGTTCGGCGCCCCAGCTCGCCGAGCGGCTGCGCCACGCCCACCGCACCTCCCCGGTGCAGGGCGTGCTCCGGCAGCCCAACCAGCTGCGCCGGGCGTTCGGCCCGGGCTGGGCGCTGGTCGGGGACGCGGGCTACTACCGCGACGCGATCACCGCCCACGGCATCAGCGACGCGCTGCGCGACGCCGAGCTGCTGGCCGTCGCGCTCGACCAGGCCCTCGGCGCCGCCGACGAGGGGGCCGCCGCGCTCGCCCGCTACCAGCAGCAGCGCGACCAGGCACTGCGGGAGGTCTTCGAGGTCACCTGCCGGCTGGCGGCGTACCCGCCGGTGCCGGCGTTCATCGAGCTGCAGAAGCAGCTGGGCGGCGCCATCGACAAGCAGGCGGCGGCGCTGGCCGCCCGGCCGGTCCCGGGCGAGCACCGGCTCGCCCCCGTCTGACCCAACCCTGCCGCACGGAAGGAGGCCACCGACCCCAGCCCCACCGTCACCAGCTCAACCAGCGTCCAAGGAGGCGTAGCAGCATGAGCACCACCGACGAGCTCAACGACTCGATCCGCAACGGCGTGGACACCGCCACCCTGTTCGCCACCCTCGACGCGGTGAAGCAGGCGCCCGCCGCGGCGAAGTTCCAGTTCCGCGCCCACAACGAGTGGGTCAGCGGCACCCACAACCGCGGCACGATCTCGGACTTCTTCGGCGTCGGCGAGGAGCGCGCGCACGAGCGCACCTTCGTCTTCGACGCCGACCACCCCGCCGTCCTGGTGGGCCAGGACAACGGGCCCACCCCGGTCGAGTTCGTGCTGCACGCGCTGGCCGCGTGCATCACCTCCGGCCTGGCCAACATCGCCGCCGCCCGGCGGGTGCGGCTCACCGAGGTCCGCTCGACCGTCACCGGCGACATCGACCTCAACGGCATCCTTGGGCTCGACCCCGCGGTCCGCAACGGCTACGAGGGGATCACCGTGCGCTTCGCGATCAAGGGCGACGCGCCGGCCGAGAAGCTGCGCGAGATCGTGGAGCAGTCGCGGGCCCGCTCGGCGGTCTACGACGTCATCACCAACCGGGTCCCCGTCACCATCGAGGTGGACGCCGGCTGACACTGGGGCAGCGGGAGGACGGCCATGGGCAGCGAGCCCACGCCCCCAGCAGGGTCGCGGCGCGCCCGGGTGGCGCTGCTGGTCGCCGGCGCGGCGGTGCTGCTCGCCGCCGCCGTCGGGGTCGGCGCGGCGCTCGGCGCGGCCGGCGGGCACGACCGCCAGCCCGGCGGGCCGGTGGAGGCGGTCGGGGTGGGCGCGACCGTCGGGGGCCAGGAGTCCGGCGCGACCGTGGCCGGCGGCGGGGGCGGGTCGGGCGGCCGGCCCGCCTCGGGCGGCGGCTCGGGTGGGGGTGGCACGCCGCGGACGACCACCGGCCGGGCGACCACCACCTCCGGCCCGACGACCACCCAGGTCCCCGTCACCACCGTGCCGGGGATGCGGCTCACCATGTGGGACCCGGTCCACAGCGTGGCGTGCACCTAGCAGCCCGACGGCCGCTGGCACTTCGTCGCGGACTTCCGGGTGGTGATCTACACCAGGGGCGCCGGGACGGTGCGCTACCAGTGGGGCAGGGGCGGCGGCGACGTCCGGTCCGAGGTGAGGACCTACGAGGTCAGCAAGGAGGCTGCGGCGGCAGGAGGGAACGCCCTCTACCCGGCCACCGACCGCATCACCGGGAGCACGGACTCCCCGACCGACACGATCATCGACCGCCTCCACGTCCTCGACCCGCCCGGTCCCAACGGGCCGGTCGACGTCGCGATGCCCGCCAAGGTCTGCCCCTGAGCGGCGCGCTGCCGGACCGTCCGGATTTGCAGGATGGCGGCCCGGTCGGGTATAAGGACCATCCCCCCGATCCTGTCCTACCCGCTCCCCCGCCGCGCGCAACGACCTGACCGCAGCCGTCGCCACCCTGGAGGCGCTCGTGTCCGATCGCGCCCGTGCCCGCCCGCTGCTGGCCCGCCCGCTGCCGGCGGCCGCGCCCGTCGCGGCGCTGCTGGCCGCGCTGCTGGCGGCGGCCGCCCTGCTCCCACTGGGTGCGGCCACCGCCGACGACCGCCGCGGCGACCTGCGGCGCACCCAGTCGCGGCTGGACCAGGTGGAGGGCGTGCTCCGCGACGCCCGCGCCGACGCCGCGGCGGTCGCCGCCGCGCTGGCAGCGGCCGACCAGGCCGTCGCCGACGGCCGCGGCCGCCTGACGGTGGCCGAGGCGCGGCTGACGGCCGCGCGGCAGCGGCGGCTGGAGGCGGCCGCCGCCCTGCGGGAGGTGACCGGGCGGGTCCGCGACCTGCAGGCGCGCCTGGCCGAGCAGGTCCGCGCCGGCTACATGACCGGGCCGGTCGCCGGGCTGGCCGCGGTGGTCGCCGCCCAGAGCATCGACGACCTGCTGGAGCGGACCGCCACCCTCAACTACGTGATCGCCGGCAACCAGGACCTGCTCGGGCAGCTGCAGCTGGCCCGCCGGCAGGCCGCCCTGGCGCACGACGGCATGGTCCGCGCCGAGCGGGAGCGGTCGGACGCCAAGGCCCAGGTCGCCGGCGAGCTGCTGGAGCTGGAGCGGGTGCGGTCGCTGCGGGCGACCGCCAAGCACTCGCTGGACGCGCGGGTCGCGCGTCTGGCCGGGAGGGCGGCGGCGCTGCGCGCCCACTCGGCCGAGCTGCGCCGCCTGATCCGCGAGGAGGAGCTGGCCCGCGCCCGGCAGCGGGCCGCCGGGCCGACCGGCCCGGCCGCCGGGTCCGGCGGCCGCTGCGACCTGTCGGGCACCTCATCCGCCGAGCACTGGATCATCATGCACGAGTCCGGCGGCGACCCCACCGCCGACAACCCGACCTCGACCGCGTTCGGGCTCGGCCAGCTGCTGCTCGGCAACCGCATCCTCTACCTCGGCCGGGACTACGCCACCACCGACTGCGGCAAGCAGCTGGCCGCCTTCCGCAGCTACGTGCGCGACCGCTACGGCACCGCCGAGGCCGCCAAGGCCTTCTGGCAGGCCAACGGCTGGTACTGACGGCGGGCCGCCGGGTAGGCTGACCGGCGTGACCGACCCGGCGCCGCAGGGCGACCTCGAGCTGCTGGCGGCGCTGCGCGCCGGCGACGAACACGCCTTCGCCGCCCTCATCGGCCGCCTCTACGGGGTGATGCTGCACGTGGCCCTGGCGCACGTGCGCAGCCGGGCGGTCGCCGAGGAGGTCGTGCAGGACACCTGGCTGGCCGTGCTCGGCCAGGTGCACCGGTTCGAGGGCCGCTCCTCGCTGCGCACCTGGGTGCTGCGGATCCTCACCAACATCGCCAGGACCAGGGCCGCCCGCGAGCACCGCTCGGTGCCGTTCTCGTCGCTGGACGGACGGGCCGAGCCGGCGGTCGACCCCGAGCGGTTCGGCGCCGGCGGCGCCTGGGCGGTGCCGCCGCCGAGCTGGCGGGACCTGCCCGAGGAGCGGATCCTGTCCGGCGAGACCGTCGCCCAGGTGCGGGCGGCGATCGCGCTGCTGCCGGCGGGCCAGCGGGCGGTCATCACCCTGCGGGACGTGCACGGCTGGAGCGGCCCAGAGGTGTGCGCCGCCCTCGGCCTCACCGATGGCAACCAGCGGGTGCTGCTGCACCGGGCCCGCGCCAAGGTCCGGCGGGCGCTGGAGCGCTACCTCGACCAGCCGACGGAGGCGGTGCCCGGATGAGAACCGACGACGAGCTGGCCTGCCGCGACGTGGTCGAGGCGGTCACCGACTACCTGGAGGGGGCCATGCCCGCCGCCGACCGGGAACGCTTCGAGCGGCACCTGGCCGGCTGCGACGACTGCGCCGCCTACCTCGAGCAGCTGCGGACCAGCATCCGGCTGAGCGGCCGCGTCCAGGCGGAGTCGATGCCGCCCGCCCTGCGCGAGGGGCTGCTGCGGGCGTTCCGGGACTGGCGCCGGTCCTGAACCGGCGGGAGGAGGAGCGGAGCGATGCAACTCGGCATGATCGGCCTTGGGCGCATGGGCGCCAACCTGGTCCGGCGGCTCATGCGCCACGGCCACGACTGCGTCGTCTACGACGTGCAGCAGGCGTCGGTGCAGCGGCTCGCCGGCGAGGGCGCGGTCGGGGCCGGCTCGCTGGACGAGCTGGTCGCCAAGCTCACCCCGCCGCGGGCGGCGTGGGTGATGGTGCCGGCCGGCTTCGCCGGCGACACCGTCGCCGAGCTCGCCGACCGGATGGACCCCGACGACGTGGTGATCGACGGCGGCAACTCCTACTACCGCGACGACCTCGACCGCGCCCAGGCGCTGGCGGCCAGGGGCATCCACTACCTGGACGTCGGCACCAGCGGCGGCATCTTCGGCCTGGAGCGCGGCTACTGCCTGATGATCGGCGGCGAGCCCGAGCCGGTGCGCCGGCTCGACCCGATCTTCCGCGCGCTCGCCCCGGGCGTGGACGCGGTCGCGCGCACCCCCGGCCGGGCCGGCGAGCCCGCCCCCGCCGAGCACGGCTACCTGCACTGCGGCCCGCCCGGCGCCGGCCACTTCGTGAAGATGGTCCACAACGGCATCGAGTACGGGGTCATGGCCGCCTACGCCGAGGGCCTGGCGATCCTGCGCAAGGCCAACATCGGCGCGGCCGCGCAGGCGCACGACGCCGAGACCGCGCCGCTGCGCGACCCGCAGTACTACCGCTACGAGATCGACACCGCCGCGGTCGCCGAGGTGTGGCGGCGCGGCAGCGTGATCGGCTCCTGGCTGCTGGACCTGACCGCCCACGCCCTGTCGCAAGGGGCCGACCTGGGCCGCTTCTCGGGCCGGGTGTCGGACTCCGGCGAGGGCCGCTGGACGGTCGCGGCCGCGGTGGAGGAGGGCGTGCCGGCCCAGGTGCTCAGCGCCGCCCTGTACGAGCGGTTCGCCTCCAGGGGCGAGTCGGACTACGCCGACAAGCTGCTGTCGGCGATGCGCAAGGAGTTCGGCGGCCACGAGGAGAAGCCGACCGGTGAGTGAGGCCGGGGCGCCCGCCGCCCGCGAGGGCAGCTTCGACGGGGAGCCCGCCGCGGTGCTGGCCGCCGGGGACCTGCAGGCGACCTTCCTGCCCGGCCTCGGCCTGCTGGGGGCGTCGCTGCGGCACCGCGGCGAGGAGCTGCTGGTGCTGCCGGACGGGCTGGCCGGCTACCGCGCGGGGCACGTAGCCGGCCTGCCGCTGCTGGCCCCGTGGGCCAACCGGCTGGCCGGCCGCCGCTACCGGGCCGCCGGGGTGGAGGTGGACCTGGACGGTCTGGCGCTGCACACCGACCCGAACGGGCTGCCGATCCACGGCACGGTGACCGCCCACCCCGGCTGGCGCCTGCGGCGCCTGGACGCCGAGCCCGGCAGGGCGGTGCTGGCCGCCCGCCTGGACTACGCGGCCTTCCCGGAGCTGCTGGCGGCGTTCCCGTTCCCGCACGAGCTGGCGGTGGAGGCCACCCTGGACGCCGCCGAGCTGGTGGTGGCCACCACCCTGCGCGCCACCGGCGGGCGGCCGGTGCCGGTCGCCTTCGGCTGGCATCCCTACCTGCGCCTGCCCGGGGCGCCGCGGCGCGACTGGCGGCTGCGCCTGCCCGACCGGCAGCACCTGGCGCTGGACGGGCGCGGCCTGCCGACCGGCGCGGCGACCGCCGAGCGCGGCGAGGCCGACCCGGTCGGCGGGCGCACCTTCGACGACCTGTACCGGCTCGGCGGCGACCGGCGGCTCGGCGTCGCCGCCGGCGGCCGCCGCCTGCTGGTCGACTACCGCGACGGCTACCCGTACGCGCAGGTGTTCGCCCCGCCGGGCGCGGAGTTCCTGTGCCTGGAGCCGATGACCGCGCCGAGCAACGCGCTGGCGGCCGGCGGCTACCCGCTGGTGCAGCCGGGCGCGGCCTTCACCGCCCGCTTCGCGGTGCGGGTCGAGCAGGCGTAGCGCCGCGCCGGCGCCGAAGATGGGTGGCCCGCGCCGCCAAGATGGGGACCGCCTCCCGATGCGCCAGGGCCGGGGCCGGCTCGACACTCCGGGTAACCCACCCTGAGGAGACGCCGATGTTCTTCGCCGTCGACTGCCCCGGCCACCAGACCCGGGTGCTGCTGTTCGCCCACGACGTGGTTGAGATGCAGACCACGCCAGCTGGGGTCGAGGTCCGCTACCGCTGCTTCTGCGGCCGTGAGGGCGTCTGGCGGTCAGCTCGCCCGGCCGGGCGGGGGCAGGTCGTCGGCCGAGCCGCCGATGCGGATCCGGCCGGCCTCCACCCCCACCTCCACGACCCGCTCCCAGGCGACGTAGCGGCGGCCGCGTCCCAGCCAGCCGACCAGCAGCTTGACGGGCAGCGGGCCGCGGACGTCGCCGGTGTCGAAGCCGAGGCGGGAGCCGAAGCTGCTGCGGCCGACGACCAGGCCGGCGACCCGCAGGCTGGCGCCGAAACTGCCGACCATCGGCCCGTCCTGCTGGAAGCGGACGTCGTGGACGTGCCCGGCGCCGCGGCCGTGCTGGTCGACGACCTCGGCGCCGAGCAGCTCAGTCAGCCGCACCCTGGGCCCCCGGGAGCTTGCCGATGATCCGCTCGGCCACCCAGTCGTCCACCAGGCTGGTCTCCAGGTCGGCCTTGGCGGCGCTCAGGTCGATCGCGCTGTGGATCGCCTTGACCACGCCGAAGGAGATGCGCGCGGGCCGGCGCCGGTCGCCGTCGCGCAGCCGGTTGGCGGTCCCCTCCAGCCAGGCGCCGAGCCGGCCGCCGACCCGGCCGGCCAGCGCCCCCGGCCCGGCGAGGATGGCGGTCACGTACGGGGCGCCGTCCTCGGGGACCTCCAGCTCCAGGTCGTCGACCTTGCCGACCAGCTTGCCGTCGCGGTCGACCAGCTGGCGGTCCAGCAGGTGCAGGCCCGCGTCGTAGGCCCGGCCGGCCATGGCGTCACCCCCCTGCCTTGGTGAGGATCATCAGCGGGATGGTGGCCACCGAGGCGGCCACCAGCAGCAGCAGGAACAGCGTGGCGAGCGCGTTGCTCGCCCGCGAGTTGACCTTGTCGCCCATGTAGTTGGCGTCGTTGGCGACCAGCAGGATCGGGAAGTAGGTCAGCGGCAGCGCGGCCGCCGCCAGCACGATCGAGTACTCGGTGACGGTAATCGGGTCGAGGGTGCTCAGGATCAGCGCCGCGCCGAAGGCGACCGACAGCAGCGAGACCAGGTGGAAGCGGGGCGCCTCCGCCGGCCGCACGAACTTGCCCCACTGGAAGCCGAAGTACTGGGCGATCGTGTAGCCGCACGACAGGCCGGTCTCCAGCGCCGCCCCGAAGGTGGCGGCGACGAAGCCGATGACCAGCACGGCCAGGCCGACCTTGCCGAGCACCAGCAGCGTGGGCAGCGCCACCTGGGACAGGTGGCTGGGCTGGACGCCGCGCGGCTCCAGCAACAGGGTCGCGCCGGCCATCAGCGCCAGCGACAGCAGCCCGCCGAGCGGGAAGCCGATGTAGACGTTGAGCCGGTTGACGACCAGGTCGGCGCGGCTCCAGCCCTCCTCCACCGCCCCGGAGGAGAAGAAGAACACCTCGTAGGGGTTCATGGTCGCACCCAGCAGGGCGATGGCGAAGTAGAAGTAGGTGGGGTGGCCCTCCTTGGGCGGCACCACCGGGTGGGCGGCGGCGTGCCACAACCCGCCCCAGTCGGGGTGCAGCCGCCACAGGGCCACCACGGTCACCACCAGCGCCAGGCCGACCAGCCCGAACACGTTCTCCAGCACCTGGAACTTGACCCGCCAGATCACCAGCCACACCGCCAGCGCCACCGGCGGCACCCACAGCAGGTAGTTGACGCCAGCCAGCAGCTGGACCGAGAGGGCGACCCCGCCGAGCTCGGCGGCCAGGGTCAGGAAGGTGATCAGGAACGAGGCGATCAGGTTGACCAGCGCGACCCGCGCGCCGAGGCGCTCGCGGACCAGGTCGAACACCGCCCGCTTGGAGACGGTGGCGACCCGGCCGGCCATCTCCGCGTACACGCAGATGCCGACCACTCCGAGCACCACCACCCAGGCCAGCGACATACCGAAGCGGGCGCCGGTCTCGCTGTTGGCCACCAGGTCGCCGATGTCGACGAAGCCGCCGATGGCGGTGAGGATGCCCAGGGCGACCTCCAGGCCCTTCCTCATGCGTGGGCCTTGGCGAAGCCGTCCAGCCGGTCCGACAGCCCGTGCAGCGGCCGGGCGATCGCCGGCAGCTCGCCGAAGCGGCCGCGGCGGGCCGCGATCCGCAGGTCGGCGAGGCCCTCGACCGCCTTGCCGAGCAGCCCGTCCAGCTCGCCGCGGAGCTGGTCGGAGCGGTCGTCGGGCGGCTGGATGCCGTCGAAGGTGCCCTGCGCCGAGGTCAGGTCGGCTTCGGCCTCGGCCAGGGTCTCCGACAGGTAGCGGCCGTACGCCTTGCCGGCGGCGGCCGCGTCGGTCGCCAGCAGCGCCGTCTGGACCGCGGAGACCGCCGCCTGCGCAGTCTTCCCGGCCTTGGACTCGTAGACCGTGAACGAGCGGACCGGTCCGGTGCACCCGGCCAGCAGCACGATCAGCACCGCCACCCCGACTCGCCGCATCGGCCACGACTACCCCTCGGCAAGGCAAGGAAACCTGGGTGGCCGGGCGGGTCAGCCGGACAGCGGCGCCTGCCGGGCGATCGACCGGGTGGCGTTGATGCGCGCGCGCAGCGACCCGTCGGCGCCCTCCTCGAAGGCGTCGAGCGTCCGCTCGACCGC
>DASQWY010000044.1:0-2291 GCA_035640005.1 Actinomycetes bacterium | reverse complement strand
TCGCGGTGGAGGTGCTCACCCCCGGCGGCAACTGGTCGTCGTACCCGCCCCACAAGCACGACGAGCGGCGCGAGGGCGAGGTCGTCCTGGAGGAGATCTACTACTTCGAGATCGCCGCGGGGGACGGCGACGCGGGCCTGGGCTACCAGCGCGTCTACAGCTCCGGCCCGGACCGGCCCATCGACGTCTGCGCCGAGGTCCGCGCCGGCGACGCGGTGCTCATCCCCTACGGCTACCACGGGCCGTCGATGGCCGCGCCCGGCTACGACATGTACTACCTGAACGTGATGGCTGGTCCCGGCGAGGAGCGGGTCTGGCGCTTCTGCGACGACCCGGCCCATGCCTGGGTGCGCGGGAGCTGGGCCGAGCAGGCCGTCGATCCCCGACTGCCCTTGAGCGGACCGGGAGGAAGCCGATGACAACGAGGTCGACGCGGCGGCTCACCATGGCGCAGGCGCTGGTGGAGTTCCTCGCCAGCCAGTACACCGAGCGCGACGGGCTGGAGCAGCGCCTGTTCGCCGGCTGCTTCGGCATCTTCGGCCACGGCAACGTGGCCGGCGTCGGCCAGGCCCTGCAGCAGACCTCCCAGGCCCTGCGCTACCACATGGCCCGCAACGAGCAGGGCATGGTCCACATCGCCGCCGGCTACGCCAGGCAGCGCAACCGGCTGTCCACCTTCGCCTGCACCAGCTCGATCGGGCCGGGCGCCACCAACATGGTGACCGGCGCCGCCGCCGCCACCATCAACCGCCTGCCGGTGCTGCTGCTGCCCGGGGACCTGTTCGCCTCCCGGATCGCCCCGCCGGTGCTGCAGCAACTGGAGGGCCTGGGCGGACCGGAGCTCAGCGTCAACGACTGCCTGCGGCCGGTGTCGCGCTACTGGGACCGGATCAACCGGCCCGACCAGCTGCCGGCCTCGCTGCTGGAGGCCACGCGGGTGCTGACCGACCCGGCCGAGACCGGTGCGGTCACCCTGGCCCTGCCGCAGGACGTCCAGACCGAGGCGTTCGACTACCCGGAGGAGCTGTTCGCCCGCCGCGTCTGGCACGTGCCCCGGCCCGTGCCGGAGCCGGCCGCGCTCGCCCGGGCGGTGGAGCTGCTGCGCGCCGCCGAGCGCCCGCTGATCGTCGCCGGCGGCGGGGTCATCTACTCGGAGGCCACCGGCGCCCTGCGGGACCTGGTCGAGGCCACCGGCATCCCGGTGGCGGAGACCTTCGCGGGCAAGGGCTCGCTCCCCTACGACCACCCCTGCTGCCTGGGCGCGATCGGGGTGACCGGCACCGACGGCGCCAACGCGATGGCCCGCCAGGCCGACGTCGTCCTCGGCATCGGCACCCGCTGGAGCGACTTCACCACCGCCTCGCACAGCATCTTCGCCAGCCCCGGGGTCCGCTTCGTCAACCTCAACGTCGCGCCGGTCGACGCCTTCAAGCACGCCGGCACGCCGCTGCTGGCCGACGCGCGCGCGGGCCTGGAGGCGCTGCGGCCGGCGCTGGCCGGCTGGCGGACCGGCGACGCCTGGCGGCGGGAGGCCGCCGACCACAACCGCGCCTGGGACGCGACCGTCGAGCGCGTCTACCGCGCCAGGCACGCGCCGCTGCCCAGCCAGGGCGAGGTGATCGGCGCCGTCAACCAGGCCGCGGAGCCACGCGACGTGGTCGTGTGCGCGGCCGGGAGCATGCCCGGCGACCTGCACAAGCTGTGGCGCACCCGCGATCCCAAGGGCTTCCACGTGGAGTACGGCTACTCCTGCATGGGCTACGAGATCCCCGGCGCGATCGGCATCAAGCTGGCCGACCCCGAGCGGGAGGTGTTCGTCATGATCGGCGACGCCTCCTACCTGATGCTGCCCGGCGAGCTGGTCACGGCCGTGGCCGAGCGGGTCAAGCTGACCGTCGTGCTGGTCCAGAACCACGGCTACGCCTCCATCGGGTCGCTGTCGGCCGCGACCGGCTCCGGCGGGTTCGGCACCCGCTTCCGCTACCGGGACGCCGGCGGCGGCCTCGACGGCGACCCGCTGCCGGTCGACCTGGCCGCCAACGCCGCCAGCCTGGGCACCAGGGCGCTGCCCGTCCGCTCCGCCGGCGAGCTGGCCGACGCCCTGAAGGCGGCCAGGGACTCCGACCAGACCGTCGTCATCCACGTCGAGACCGACCCGGACGAGCACGTGACCGCCGGCGGCGCATGGTGGGACGTCGCCGTCGCCGAGGTGTCCACCTCCGAGGCCGTGCGCCAGGCGCGGGCCACCTACGAGCGCGACAAGCAGGACCAGCGGCCCTACCTGTAGGCGG
>DASQWY010000043.1:0-10811 GCA_035640005.1 Actinomycetes bacterium | reverse complement strand
CGAGGACCCGCTCGACCAGGTCCTCGCGCCGGTAGTTGACGACGACCTCGGCGCCCAGCTGCTCGGCGAGGGCGGCCTTCTCGTCGCTGCCGACGGTGGCGATCACCCGGCCGCCGGCGGCCACCGCCAGCCCGAGGAAGGCGGCGGCGTCGAGCACCACCCGGACGAGCGGCACGGCCGGGTGCCCGGCGCTCCCGGACGCGCCCGGCGGCGGCCACGGCCAGGCCATCGGCTGCCGCCAGGCGATCCAGGCGGCCAGGGCGTCCGGGTCGGCGCCCGCGCCCGGCTCCAGCCCCGCCAGGGCGGCGAGCAGGCCGGCACGGCGGACCGGGGCGGCCCCGAACCGGCGGCCGGCCAGCGGCCGCGCCCCCTCGGCGCCGTCCGGAGCCGGCCGGTGGCGGGCGGCCAGGTGGTCCTCAACCGCCAGCTCGGTGTCCCGCCAGGCGCGCGCCAGGTCGGCCCAGCGCCGCGCCCTGCTGCCGGCCAGCCAGGCGTCGGCCTCCGGCCGCAGGGCGAGCGAGCGGCGGTCGAACGGCCCGCCGACCGCCAGCACTCCCACCTCGACCAGCAGGTCCAGCAGCAGGGCCAGCTCGTCGGCGGGCAGGCTCAGCTCGCCGGCCAGGCGGCGCAGGTCGCGCACTGCCACGGTGCCGGTGCGGACCAGCTCCAGCGGGGCGCGGTCGAGCCTGGTGCAGACGCCCTCGGCGGCGACCACCGCCCTGGTCGCCGTGGCCGCCGCCAGCGCGGGCGCCTCGGGCAGCGGCCCGAGCGGGTCGAGGGCTGGCGGCCGCGGCCAGTCGGGGAACACCAGCCCGCCGCGGAGCCCGAGCGCGGCCTCCCTGGGCACCGCGAACTGGTTGTAGCTGACCGGCAGCAGCAGGCCCCGCTCCAGCAGCCAGGTGGCCGGCTCGGCGTCCGGGTAGCCGGCGAAGCGGCCGTAGCCGACCCCGAGCACGGTGATCGGTCCCGGCGTGGCCAGGGCCTGGTCCATCAGCCGGCGGGCCGCGTCGTCGGCGTCGGCGAGCAGCTTGGCGACCACGTCCGGGTCGGCCAGCGCGGCCGCCACCGACCCGGCCAGGGCCGCCTTGGACGGCGCGGCGTCGCCGAGCGGGCCGCCGCGCGGGGTGGCGCCCAGGCGGGCGGCGACGCGCTCCAGCCGCTCGCGGCTGAGCCCGACCTTGGCCAGCTCGGCCACTGACGGGCCGAGGCCGCCGGGGCGCCCGAACGGCGCGGCCAGCCCGGGCGGCCCGACGATGCGGCCGTCGCGGCCGGGCAGGGCGACGCCCAGCTCGGCCAGGGCGGCCAGGCCCGCGTCCAGACGCTCGGGGGCGAGCGCCGGGCCGGCCGCCGCGGCCAGCTCGGCACGGGTGGTCGGCACGCCGACCACCGCCAGCAGCTCGGCCAGGCGCAGGGTGCCCAGGTCCAGCCCGCGGAACGCGGCGGCCAGGGACGCCGGCGTCCCGGCACGCCCGGCCAGCTCTGGGAAGGAGGTCGGGCCGCCCCCGGCCAGCAGGTCGGGGCGGCGCGCGAGCAGGCCGGTCAGCTCGGCGTCGCCGAGCGCAGCCAGAGCAGCCGCGTAGCCGGGCAGGGTGAGCCTCCTGGAACGTCGGGACGGTCGGGGCCGCGCACGGCCGAAACCACGAGAGTAGCGGCGGCTAGGAGCGGGTGGCCAGCCGGGTGACCAGGTCCCGCTCCTCAGGGCCGAACCACGGCGGATCGCCGGCGTTCGCGTTCTCGGTCATGCGCCCCGGCCGGGACGTGGCCGGAATGGATACCGTACAGCGCGGGTCCGACAATCCCCATTTGAGCAGCGCCTGCGGCCAGCTGGCGACCCCGAACGGCGCCAGCGGGGCCAGCTCCGCCTGGCTCGGCCAGCGGCGCAGCACCGAGCCGCGCCCGAACGGCCGCATCAGCACCACCCCGAGGCCGAGCTCCCCGGCGGTGGGCAGCACGTCCCGCTCGACGTCGCGTTCCTGCGGGTTGTAGGGGACCTGGACGGCGCTGACCCGGCCGGTCCGCATCACCTTCACCAGCTCGTCGAAGCCGCCGCGGTCGGAGTTGGTGGCGCCGATCGCCGCCGTCCTTCCCTGGTCGCGCAGGCGTTCCAGCAGGTTGAGGCGGGCCGGCCAGGCGACCAGGTTGTGGACCTGGTACAGCTCCACGTGCCCGCCGGCCATGGCCAGCGACGCCTCGGCCTGGCGCTCGGCCTCGTCGTCGTGGGGGGTCCAGACCTTGGTGGCGAGCAGGGCCTCGGCGCGCCGGCCGCCGAGCGCCAGGCCGAGCACCCGCTCCGCCTGGCGGTACATGGGCGAGGAGTCGAAGTAGTTGGCGCCGGCGGCGAGCGCCTCGGTGACGATCCGGCGGCTGGTCGCCTCGCCCGCCCGCCCGCGCACGTCGAAGGTGCGCGAGGTGTCGGTGCCCACGACGGGCACCTGCAGGCCGCTCGGCCCGAGCGTGCGGAGCTCCATGGCACGCCTTTCCAATGGTCTCGGCAAGGGTAGCGCCAACGGGGGCCCCCGGTTCATTCGGGGGGGAGCCCGCTCCCCCCCCGAACCCCCCAACTACCCGGCCCGCATTGGGGCTTGGCGTGCGCGGCCGATTCGCCGGGAAGGGTCAGCCCATCTTGACCCGGCGGCGGAAGGCGAGGGCGGTCAGGGTGAAGGTCACGGCGCAGAAGCCGAGGGAGGCGAGCACGCCCTTGCCGATCACGGCGGCGTCGAAGTGGAACAGGAAGCTGCGGGCCGCCTCGATCACGTAGGTGATCGGGTTGATGCTGACCGCCGTCTTGAACCAGCCGGTCATCAGGCCCCGCGGCAGCGCGCTGGGGGTCAGGAACAGCAGCGGGAAGAACACCACAAAGGTGCTCTGGGTGGCCCGCACCGAGCCGGTGGCCAGCGCCGTCGCCACGCTCACGGCGGCGAAGCCGACGCCGAACAGCAGCGTGAGCCCGAGCAGCCCGAGGGCGCCGAGCACCTCGCCGCCGGCGAAGCGCACGCCGATCACCCAGCCGAACGCGATCAGCAGCACGCTGTAGCCGAGCACCGCGAACATCTCGCCGAACAGGGTCCCCATGACCATGGCCGAGCGGCGCACCGGGGTGAGCGAGAGCTTGTCCCAGTAGCCGTTGACGATGTCCAGGACCAGCGAGTTGCCACCGGAGGTGCTGGCCGCCGCGAACAGCACCGCGATCGGGAGCTGGAAGGTGGCGTACTGGGGGATCCCGAACGCCCGCTCGGCGACCTTGCCGAGGGCGCCGACCTGCACGATGAAGAAGAACAACGGGACGATCAGGGCGAAGATGAACGACTCCGGCTCGCGCAGCAGGTTGCGGATCGAGCGGCCGGTCAGCGCGGCCACGTCGGCCACCACGTTGGACGGGCCCGCCAGGGTGCGCGGCTCGGCGCTGGTGGTCGCGCTCATGTGGGCCTCCCCCCGTCGCCGTCGGGCGGCTGCTCGGCCCGGCTGGCCATGCGGCCGCCGGTGGCGGCCAGGAACACGTCGTCGAGGGTGGGCCGGGAGACGCTGACGGTGCCGACCCGCACCCCCGCCCGGTCCAGGCCGCGGATGAGCACGGCGACATTGGCCGCGCCGTCGGGGACGAACAGGGTGTAGCCGACCTCGGTGCCGCGCAGCTCGCCCTGGGGCAGCTCGCCGGCCGCCTGCAGCTCCTTGATGGCGACCCGGGCGGCGCCGGCCTCGTGGTCGTCGACCGCGACGTCGATCACGTCGGTGCCGACCTCGGCCTTGAGCTCGCCGGGGGTGCCCTGGCGGACGATCTGGCCCTGGTCGATGATGGCGACCCGGTCGGCGAGCTGGTCGGCCTCCTCCAGGTACTGGGTGGTCAGGAAGATGGTGGCCCCGTAGTCGGAGCGCAGGCTGCGGATGCGGTCCCAGATGAGCACCCGGGAGGTCGGGTCCAGCCCGGTGGTCGGCTCGTCCAGGAACAGCACCCGCGGCCGGTGCAGCAGGGCCGAGGCCAGGTCCAGGCGGCGCTTCATGCCGCCCGAGTAGGTCTGGATGCGCCGGTCGATCGCCTCGGTCAGGCCGACCAGCTCGGTCACCTCGCGGACCTGGTCGGCGAGGACCTGGCCGCGCAGCCCGTACAGGCGGGCCTGCAGGGCGAGCAGCTCGCGGCCGGTCTGCTTGGGGTCGAGGCCGGCCTCCTGCAGGGCGACGCCGATCAGCCGCCGCACGGTGGTGGGGTCGGCGGCCACGTCATGGCCGAGCACGCTGGCCGAGCCGCTGGTCGGCGGGAGCAGGGTGGTCAGGATGCGGACAGTGGTCGACTTGCCGGCGCCGTTGGGCCCGAGGAACCCGTAGATCTCGGTCTCGGCGACCTCGAGGCTGACGCCGCGGACGGCCTCGACGTCGCCGAAACGGCGCACGAGGTCAGTGGCTACGATCGCTGGGGGCATGCTCCGAGTGTAGGGCAGCGCCGCGACAGCGCCAGCCGATTCCCGGCACGGGCGGTGGCCATAGTACGGTTCGGGAGACCGGAGCCGAGCCAAGGGTAGGCCCGTTGAACTCGGAGACCAGCGTCGCCGTGGTGGCCGGCGGCCTCTCGTTCGAGCGGGAGATCTCGCTGCGGTCGGGGCGGCGGGTGGCCGAGGCGCTGCGCGACCGCAGCTACTGGGTCACCGAGTTCGACGCGGGCGAGGAGCTGCTGCGCTCGCTGTCCCCCGAGCGCTTCTCGGTCGCCTTCCTGGCGGTCCACGGGCGCCTCGGCGAGGACGGGACCCTGCCGGCGCTGCTGGAGCTGATCGGCATCCCCTACACCGGCTCGGGGTTCGACGCGAGCCGGCTGGCCTTCGACAAGCTCGCCAGCAAGTCCACCCTGCGGCGGGCCGGCATCCCGGTCCCGGACGCGGTGCCGCTGACCGAGTCGGCCCTGCGGGACCTGCACGCCGGCATGCTGATCGACCGGGTGGTGGACACGCTCGGCGGGTTCCCGCTGGTGGTGAAGCCCAACCACGGCGGCTCCGCGCTGGGCGTGCGGCTGGTGCAGGGGCGCGACGAGCTCAACAGCGCCCTGCTGGCGGCCTTCAGCTACGACGACACCGTGCTGGTGGAGCGGCGGGTGGCCGGCACCGAGATCGCCGTCACCGTGGTGGACGGGATGGCGCCGCTGCCGGTGGTGGAGGTGCACACGCCGCGGCAGTGGTTCGACTACGCGGCGCACTACTCGCACGGCGGCGCCAAGTTCGTGGCGCCCGCCGAGCTGGACCGGCCCGACACGGTCTCCTGCCTGCAGATCGCCGCCACCGCGCACCGGGCGCTCGGCTGCCGCGACATCTCCCGGGTCGACGCGGTGCTGGACGAGGAGGGGACCTGCTGGGTGCTGGAGGTGAGCCCGAGCCCGGGGCTCACCGAGACCGGGGTGGTGTCGGCGACCATCGAGGCGGCCGGCCTGAGCCTCGGCGACCTCGCCGAGCATTTGCTGGACCGCGCCCTGGGTCGCAAACCTCGGTAGCTCAGGGCGGCGGGGCGCGCCAGCCCGGCTCGGCCCCGGCGAACGCCGGGGCGACCTCGCGGGCGACCCGCTCCAGGTTGGCGCAGGCCGCCTCGTGGGACAGGCCCGCCGGGCGGCTCCACAGGCACAGGTGGGTGAACGGCAGCCGCTCCTGGAACTCGCCGAGGGCGGCGACGATGCCCTCCGGGGTGTCGCAGAACACCGCGGAGCGCTTGAGCCGGGCGGCCTCGATCGGCGCGGGCCGCGGCCGGTCGCGGTCGGTGCCCCAGTCGGTGTAGCGGTCGAGCTGGTAGGCGACGGCCGGGGCCAGCTCGGTGGCCCAGGCGCGCTCCGGGTCGTCGCTCACCCACAGGTGGACGCCGACCGCCACTGGGAAGCTGGCCGGGTCGCGGCCGGCCAGCCGCAGCGCGTCCCGCACGGTCGGCCACGCCTCGGCCGTCTTCTGCCAGCGGAAGTGCGCCAGCGCGAACCAGCCGTCGGCCAGCCTGGCGACCCGGTCCAGCGCCCGCGGGGCGCTGCCGCCCAGGTACAGCGGCGGCCCGCCCGGCTGCGGCGAGCGGGGGCCGACCGGCAGGTCGGTGCCGCCGGGGCCGTCGGCGGCGACCCCCTCGGCGAACGCCCGCCGCAGCCAGGCGAACTTCTCCTCCAGCAGCCGGCCGCGGGCCGAGCGGTCGACCCCGAAGGCGTCGAACTCCCGCTCCACGTAGCCGCCGCCGAAGCCGAGCACCAGCCGCCCACCGGCCAGCAGGTCGACCACGCCGGCCTGCTCGGCGACGTCACGCGGCCGTACAGCGGCAGCAGCAGCACGCCGGTGCACAGGCGGATGCGCTCGGTGCGGGCGGCCGCAGCGGCCAGGAACGGGAGCTGCTGGGACAGGTGGCCGTCCTCGACCGCGTGGTGCTCGCTGCCCCACACGGCCGCCAGGCCGAGCCGCTCGGCCAGCTCGACCTCCTCCAGGCGCTCGGCGTAGAAGCCGGGGTCGGGCTGGCGCCCGCGGCCCGGCCGCAGCTCCACCCAGGTCCCGAAGGTCGCCGGTCGTGGCATGCGGCCCCCTATCCGGATTCGGCGTCGCCGCCGGGCTGCGCCGGGCCGCGACCGGCCGGGCGCGGCGGTGGCGGGAAGCACTCGGCCATGCGGGCGAGGAACACGTCGACCTCGTGCATCTCGTAGCCGCGCGGGCCGAGCGTGAAGCGCTGGCGGCGGACCTGGGCGGCGGTCAGCGGCGGCGACTGCCCCGGCGGCTGGCCGGACTCCAGGCGGGCCAGCTCCTCGGCGGCGCGGGCGAAGAAGGCGTCGACCTCGGCGACGGCGTAGCCGCGCACCGCTCGCGGGAAGCTCGCCGCGGCCACGTCCCTGGCGGTCAGCGGCGGCGACTGCTCCGGCGGCTCCGGCGGCCGCGGTGGCTCCGGCGGCCGCGGTGGCTCCGGCGGCGGCGCCGGCGACTTCGGCAGCCGTTCGGGCGCCAGGGCGCGCGCCGGTTCGGCGCCCGGCGCCGGTTCCGGCCCCGGTGGCGCCACTGTCTCGGGAACCGGCGGCGCCACCGTCTCGGGAACCGGCGGCGCCCCGGCCGCGGGTTCGGCGGGTTCGGGACCCGGCGGCGGCTCGGGGACCTGGGTCGGTTCCAGGCGGGCGCGGGCCAGCTCGGCGGCCAGGTCGTCGAGGAAGTCGTCGACCTGCGGCATGTCGTAGCCGCCGAGCGACCGGGGGAAGCGCACCTGGTCCACGTCCTCGGGGGTCAGCGGGGACGGCTCGCGCGGGTCGCCGCCGTTCCGCAGCCGGTCCAGGTCGGCGGCGGCGCGCGCCAGGAAGCGCTCGACGTCGCGGCGCCGGTAGCCCTGCCGCGCCAGCGGGAACCGCCGGGAGCGGACCTCGTCGGGGTGCAGGCCGCTCATGGCGCCAGGTCCCGCTGGCCGAGCACACGGAAGGCGAGCGCCGTCCCGGCCGCCCCGACGGCGACCAGCACCGCCAGCGACCCCCACGGCACGCCGGCGCCGACCAGCGCGTCGGCCGGCTCGTAGTAGTGGAACGGGCTCAGGTAGCGCAGGAAGGCGAGCGCCGACCAGGCCAGGGCGAGGAAGTTGAGCGCGAAGCCGACCGCGCCGATCGCCACCCCGGCCCCGATCACCTGGGCGCGGCGCCGCCCGCCCGCCGACACCGCCAGCACCGGCCCTGCCACGCTGACCGCCAGCCCGACCCCGAGCAGCCCGGCGGCGGCGACGCCCGGCAGGCGCACGGCCGCGTGCAACCGTGGCACGGCCAGCACGCCCAGCCCGATCGCCAGCGTGGCGGCGAGGTTCAGCAGCACGGTCGCGACCAGCAGCGCGCCGGCGCGCTCGGCCAGCAGCCGCGCCCGGCTGACCGGCCTGACGGCCACCAGCTCGATGGTGCCGGCCTCCACGTCGGCGGCCACCGCCGCCGCGGCCAGCGAGCACACGGCGGTGAGCTGCATGGCGATCCAGAACGGGTGGACCAGCCCGGCCCCGAGCAGGCCGGCGTAGGAGGCGAGGGTGACGCTGCCGCCGGAGCCGCTGAACGCCCGGAAGGCGTTGGGGATCGGCGGCTGGCCCTGGCGGGCGCCGAAGATCGACTCGGAGGGGATGGTGGTCACCACCACGATGATCAGCAGCTCGAAGGCGAACAGGCCGGCGGCCAGCGCGGCCAGCATCCTGCGGCGCCGGTACAGCGCCAGCCAGGCCAGCGGCAGCCGCTCCCTCATCGCCGGCTCACCCTGGGCTCGCCCCAGGCGACCGGCTGGGGGCGGGCGGCCTCCGCCTCGGCCTCGGCCTGGCGGTAGAAGGCCAGGAATGCCTCGTCCAGGCCCGCCTCCTCGACGGTCACGTCGGTGGCGCCGTGGTCCAGCAGGGAGCGCAGCGCCGCCACCACCTCCGACCCCTCCACCAGCAGGTGCAGGGTACGGCCCGACCAGCTCGGCGACCAGCGGTCGGCCAGCGGCAGCCGCCGGCGGTCGACGCCGTCCGGGAAGGTGAGCCGCACCCGCCTGGCGCGGGCGCTGCGCAGCGTCTCCACCGCCTGGACGGTGGCCAGGCGGCCGGCGCGGATGATCGCCACCCGGCCGCAGGCGCGCTGCACCACCGGCAGGACGTGGCTGGACAGGAACACGGTGCGGCCGGCCCGGCGGGCCTCGTCGACCAGGCCGAAGAAGACCTCCTGGACCAGCGGGTCAAGGCCCTCGGTCGGCTCGTCCAGGATCAGCAGCTCGGGGTCGTGCTGGAACGTCTGCACCAGGCCGAGCTTCTGCTTCATCCCCCGCGACCAGTCCTGCACCGGACGGGCCAGGTCGCCGGCGGTCAGCTCCAGCCGCTCGCACAGCTCGCCGCGGCGCGGGGTCGGCGCCGCCTGCAGGTCGCCGAGCAGGCGCAGGTGCTGGGCCCCGGACAGCTCGCCGTACAGGCGCAGCTCGCCGGGCAGGTAGCCGAGGCGCGGGGCCAGCCGCCGGTGGTCGGCCAGCGGGTCGAGCCCGAGCACGCCGACCCGCCCGGCGCTCGGCCGCAGCAGCCCGACAAGGCAGCGGATGGTGGTCGTCTTCCCGGCCCCGTTGGGGCCGAGGAACCCGAACACCTCGCCGCGCTCCACCCGCAGGTCGAGCCGGTCGACGCCAACCGTCGGGCCGTACCGTTTGCTGAGCCCCTGCAGCTCGATGGTGACGGTCATGGCGACATGCAGCGTCCCCCACGGCCCCCCGGCTTGGCAACCTTGGCGACCGGGGAACCGGCAGCGCCCCGGCGGGGTTCTCCACCTGTCAGTCGTCCGGACACCAGGAGGCCGGCCGTGCCCACCCGAGGTCCTCGCCCGCTCGCGCTGCTCGGCGCGGCCGCCGCGGTCACGGTGCTGCTGGCGGGGTGCGCCTCGGGCGGCGGCAACGGGTCGTCGGCCGCCCCCGCCGGCAGCGCGCCGGCCACCACCGCGCCGCTCGCCGCCGGCGGCGGCTACGGCGGCCGTTACGGCGGCGGCTCTGGCGGCGGCTCTGGCGGGTCGGGCGGCGGCACCAGCACCAGTGGCAACGCCAAGATCGCCGGCGTCGCCTTCCCCGCCAAGGTCCAGGTGACCGCCGGCCAGAAGGTCACCTGGACGAACACCGACGGGTTCCCCCACACGGTCACCGCCGACAACGGCTCGTTCGACTCCGGCCCGGTCGCCGCGGGCACGTCCTACGCCCGGACGTTCAAGCAGGCGGGCACCTTCGCCTACCACTGCAAGATCCACTCCAGCATGCACGGCACGGTGGTGGTGACCGGCTGACCCGTCAGGTGGCGTGGCGGTAGGTGACGGTGCCGCCGGCCGGGTCGAAGTAGGCGCGCGGGCGCAGGTTGGGGTTGCTGCCGAAGAAGACCAGCTCGACCGCTGGCCCGCCGACGCCCTCCTGGCTGTGGATGTCGTGGGGCGGGCCGCCGAACCAGAGCACGTCGCCGGGGCCGAGCGCGCGCTCCTCGGCCAGGCGCAGCTCGGCCCTGGCCGGGTCGCCGCCGTCGTCCAGCCGCTCCCAGCGCAGGTACCGGTCGTGGCCGCGGACCACGCACAGGACCCCAAACGAGTTGTGGTCGTGGACCGGGGTCGGATCCCCGGCGGGGAAGCTGGCCAGCATCAGCGCGCCGCCGCCCGGCCCCTCCGCCAGGATGGTCGCGCTGGAGGAGCCGTGCAGGCCGGCGAGGCTCAGGTCGTCGGCGATGCCCGGCTCGGCGGCCAGCCGCCGCAGCGCCTCGGCGACCTTCGCGAAGCCGGCGTCGCCGGCCCCGTGCCGCTCCAGCAGGCGTTCGGCCTCGGCCAGGAACGCCTCGGGGGTGTAGCCCTGCCCCATGCGCGTACTGTCCCAGAAAACCAGGAGGCCGGGCCACCCCCCGGGGCCCGGCCTACCGGTCGTTGCTCGTCAGCGCCCTGGCGCCAGCATGGAGGCCTCGTCCAGGGCCTCGTACAGCTCGCGTGCGGCGGCCGAGTCGAAATCGCGTCGGTCCTCGCGGGCCAGCTTGCGCTGCTGCCACCAGGTGGCGAGGTCTCGGAGCCGCATGGTCCCCCTCCTGCTGCTCGGGCGCGTTTCGACGTGAGCAGCATCGCCCATCCAGGTAACGAACCGGCTCCGGGCGGTCACCGGAGCGGCCACAGTTCGTCACGGAACGGCATCGGTCGGCGGTCGGCGGCCGGCGGCCGGCGGTCAGCGGGTGAAGGCGCTCTCGCCGGTGAGCTCGCGGCCGACGATCAGCGACTGGATGGCGTCGGTGCCCTCGTAGGTGTAGACGGCCTCCATGTCGGCGTGGTGCCTGGCGACGTGGTGCTCCAGCAGGATGCCGTTGCCGCCGAGCAGGTCGCGCGCGTCGGCCACCACCCG
>DASQWY010000042.1:0-4434 GCA_035640005.1 Actinomycetes bacterium | reverse complement strand
CCGCCGCGACGAGGCCGCCGTGGCCGAGGGCCTGGCGCTGCTGCGCGGCTCGCCGGCCCTGGCCGAGGCCCGCCGCTTCGCCCAAGCCGAGGTCGAGGCGGCCAAGGCCGCGCTCGCCCCGTTCCCGCCCGGCGCGGTCCGCGCTGCCCTCGAGGAGCTCGCCGACCAGGTCCTCGACCGCCAGGTCTAGCGCCCGTCAAGCTGCCAGCTCCGGGGTGGTCGCCTCGGCGCGGGGGGTGGCGCGGCCGAGGGTGGCCAGGGCGACGGCGCCGGCCAGCAGGTACAGGGCGGCCTGGCCGTCGAGCACGGGCACCACCCCGGCGGCGTCGCCGAGCAGCCCGGCCAGCAGCATGCCGAGCGCCTGCAGGGCGTTGTAGGTGGTGAACAGGGTGGCGAACACGCGGCCGTGGTAGGCGCCGGCGACCTGCCCCTGGACCATCGCGGTCAGGCCGGTGAGGAAGCCGATTCCCGGCACGCCGGCGGCGACGAACAGGCAGGCGTAGAGCGCCTCGGCGGTGGTGAGGCCGGGCGCGTTCCAGGTGGCGAGCGCGACCAGGCCGAAGCCGAGCAGGCTGCCGCCGACCAGGCGCCCGGGCGCCAGCCGCCGCCCGAGCCCGACCACCAGCAGCCCGCCGAGGATGCCGCCGACCGCCTGCACGCCGCGCAGCAGGCCGACCTCGGCGCCGTCGCCGTGCAGCACCCGGGTGACGAACAGCACGAACAGCACCACGAACACGCCCTGGGCGACGGCGGACAGGCCGGTCACCACCAGCGCCCAGCGCAGCCGCCGGTCGCGGCCGGTGACCACCAGCCCGTCGAGCCACTCGCGGGCGAGGCCGGCCCGCGGGGTCGCGGCCGGCTGGCGGCGGGCGGCGTGGCCGCGCACCCCGGCGATCAGGGCGGCTCCGAGCAGGAACGAGACCGCGTCGCCGACCACCAGCCCGGGCAGGCCGGCCAGGTCGACGGCGACGCCGCCGAGCGGGCTGCCGACCAGGCGCGCGAGGTTGCCGTTGAGCGCGACCAGCCCGTTGGCACCGACCAGCTCGCCCGGGTCGACCAGGGTGGGCAGCAGCGCGTTCCTGGCGGGCTCGACCACCTGCGCGAGCACCGACTCGGCGGCCATGACCAGGTACACGACCCACAGCCGGTCGCGGCCGTGCACGGCCAGCAGCGGCAGCAGCAGCGCCGCCTGCGCCAGGCTGACCGCCACCAGCGTCCGCCGGCGGTCCCAGCGGTCGACCAGCACCCCGGCGAGCGGGCCGGCGACCAGGCTTGGCAGCAGCCCGACGATGAACACGGTGGCCGTCACCAGGCTGGAGCCGGTCACCTGCAGCACCCACACCGGCAGGCCGACCAGCAGCAGCCAGTCGCCCGTCTCAGAGATCAGCCCGCCCACCCACAGCAGGCCGAAATCGCGGCGGCGCAGCAGGGCGAGCCCGGCCCTCACCCGATCGCCTCCGGGCGCAGGAACGCCTGGAGGTCCAGGTGGACGGGCCTGGCGCCGGCCGGGGGGTGCTGGCGGGTGAGGCCGATGAACGGCCGGATGGCCCGGTCGAGCGCGTCGGCCAGCTCGCGCAGCTCCTCCGGGGTGGCCAGCAGCGAGTAGTTGCTCTGCGTGGCCGCCTCGCGCCAGGCCTGCGGGGCCCTGGCCTCCACGCGCAGGTACTGGCGGGCGAGGCGGGCGTTCTGCTCCAGCTGCAGGGCGATCAGCGAGACGCTGGTGGCGTGCGCGGCCGGGCCGGCCTCGGGACCGGCGAGGGCCCGGCTCACGCTCAGGCCGGTCCAGGCGACCCGCCACGGCCGCTCGCGGCCATCGGGCGCCTCGGCGCGGGCGGCGAGCCCGGCCCTGGCGAGCTGGCGCAGGTGGTAGCTGCAGTTGGAGGGTGTCTCGCCGAGGGCCTTGGCGCACTGGCTGGCGGTGCGCGGGCCGAGCGCGGCGAGCTGGTCGAGCAGCGCCACCCGCAGCGGGTGGGCGAGCGCCGCCAGCACGCCAGCGTCGGTGATCTCCAGCCGCCGCTCCGGTTCGGCCACCGCGCTCCCTCCAAATCTGAAAGAACTCTTGCAGGTTCCTATGGAAGCATGGCCAGAGCCAGATGTAAAGGATTTCTTTCAGATCGGCGTGGGGGCGCTGGGGGAGGCCGCAGCCTGGGAGGCGGCGCGGGGCAGGTCGAAGCTGGCCAGGATGGTCACGCCGGCGCCGGGCTGGCTGGAGACCCGCCAGCTGCCGCCGGCCATCTCGACCCGCTCGCGCATGCCGACCAGGCCGAAGCTGCCCCGGCCGGTCAGCGCCGAGCTGGGCTGCGGGGCGAAGCCGACCCCGTCGTCGCGGATCGACAGGTCCAGCCGCTCGGGCCCGGCGGCCAGCGACAGCCACAGCCGCCGCGCCCGCGCGTGCCTGGCGACGTTGAGCAGCGCCTCCTGGGTGACCCGGTAGACGACCGTCTCCAGGTCGCTGCCGAGGCGGCCGTGCAGGTCGACGCGGACGTCGCAGGCCACCCCCGAGCGGCGCGCGAACGCCTCCACGTGGCCGCGCACGGCCGCCTCCAGGCCGACCTCGTCCAGCTCCGGCGGGCGCAGCGAGGTCATCAGCTCGCGCAGGCCGGTGACCTCGCCGGCGAGGGCGTCCTGGACGCGCTCCACCCGGGCGGCGCCCTGGTCGGGGCCGCCCGCCAGCAGCCGGTGCCTGGCCCGTTCCAGCTCGTAGGCGAGCGCGGTGAGCCGCTGGATCGGCCCGTCGTGCAGCTCGGCGGCGAGCTGCACGCGCTCCTGCTCGGCGGCCCGCAGGGTGCGGTCGAGCAGGCGGCGCCGCTCGGCCTCCGACCGTTCGATGTCGCGGGCCAGGCCGACCACCCGCAGCGCCACCAGCACGAACAGCACGGCCCAGCCGCCGGCGATGGCGGCGACGTCCAGGTCGTCGTCCCGCAGCCACTGCAGCACCAGCAGGGCGGGCGCGACCAGCGAGGCCGCCCCCAGCGCCAGCAGCCGGGCGCGGCCGAGCCGCGCCTCCGGGGCCGCCGCCGGCCTGGCCAGGGAGGCCATCGACGGGTGCAGCGCGGCCGCGCCGACCAGCAGGTAGGCCAGCAGGTAGCCGGCGTCGGCCAGGCTGGTGCCGGTGTACTGCTCGGCGACGGCGAGCGCCGAGAACACCACGTCGCCGGCCAGCACCAGCAGCAGGCTGCCCGCCAGCAAGGCGAAGGCGGCCGTGGCCCGCCCCGGGGTGACCATGAAGCGCGCGGCCAGGGCGAGCAGCAGCACGTCGCAGGCGGGGTAGGCCAGCGAGGCGAGCAGCTCGACCAGGGTCAGCGACGGGTCGCTGGCGTAGGGGACCATCACCAGCACCCACACCGGCAGGCCGAACCCGACCGCGATGATGGCGCCGTCCAGCACCGCCGCCCAGTCGCGCCGCCGCGCCCGCCCGCGGATCAGCAGCACCAGCCCGGCGGCCACGAACGGGTAGCCGGCCAGGTACACCACGTCGGCCACGGACGGGAACGGCTGCACGTGCAGCACCAGCTCGAACAGGGAGAACAGCACGTCGCCGAGCAGCCAGGCGGCCTCCCCGGCGGCCAGCAGCCACCAGGCGGTCCGCGCCGGCGGCCGGTGGCGGCGGACCCCGACCACGATCGCGAGCACCGCCGACGCGCCGACCAGCGCGTTCAGCACCGCCTGGCCGCCACGGGGCAGCAGGTAGTAGCCGCCGATGGCGACCACGCCGGCGGCCAGGTACCAGCGCCAGGCTGCGACCCTCACCCCACTGAACGTCGGCACCGGCGGTCCGGGGTTGAGCGCCGGCCCGGCTAGTTCATTTGCTAAAAAGTGGCCGTCTACCTGCGATTCCGAGTTGGCCGCCCGCGCGTCGACAGGACTAGAATCGCGCCACCGAGCCGCCGAGACGCCGAGCGCTGGCGGAGGCGCGCCCGAGGAGCATCGCTCGAGCATCTGGAGCCGAGGAGTCGATGACCACCTACTTCCAGGCCTATGGCACGCTGGCCGCCCTGCTGGCGCTGTCGGTCGGCTTCGTGGCGGTCGCCTTCCTGGCCAACCGGGTGCTGCGCCCGAACCGGCCGAGCGCCGCCAAGCTCACCACCTACGAGAGCGGCATCGACCCGGTCGGCACGACCTGGTCGCAGACGCAGATCCGCTACTACGTGTACGCCTTCCTGTTCGTCATCTTCGACGTCGAGAGCGTGTTCCTGTTCCCCTGGGCGGTGGTGTTCGGCAACCTCGGACCCGCCGCCTTCTGGGAGATGGTGGTGTTCATCGGGGTGCTCGCCGTGGGCCTGCTCTACGCGTTCCGGAAGGGAGTCCTGCGATGGGCCTAGTCGACTCCGTCGAGATGCCCCAGCCGATCAAGTTCGTCTTCAACTGGGGTCGCAAGTACTCGCTGTGGGTGTTCAACTTCGGGCTGGCCTGCTGCGCCATCGAGTTCATCGC
>DASQWY010000041.1:0-2658 GCA_035640005.1 Actinomycetes bacterium | reverse complement strand
TCGGCCTGGGCGTGTACGACATCCACTCGCCGAGGGTGCCGCCGGTCCCGGAGATCCGGCGCCTGCTCGAGCAGGCGCTGCAGGCCCTCGCCCCCGAGCAGCTGTGGGTCAACCCCGACTGCGGCCTCAAGACCCGCACCTACGAGGAGGTGGTCCCGGCCCTGCGCAACATGGTTGCCGCGGCCGCGGCGGCCAGGCCGGGCGCCGGCTGAGCGCCGCGCCGTCCGCCGGTCAGCCGCTCGCCGGGCGGCTAGCCTTCAGCGAGAAGGTCAGCGGCAGCCGGCCGTGCAGCTCCCCGGGCAGCCGCCACCAGCGGCGGCTGCCCCAGCGTGCCTCCACGCAGAACGGGAACATCTTCCAGGCGGCGTAGGCGTGCTCGTGCAGCCACTCCACCCGCAGGCCGGCGGCGGCCAGGGCGGTGACGACCTCCCCGAGGCTGTGCTGCCAGCCGTACTCGGTGGACGCCTGGACGTCGGCGTCCGGGTCGGCGTAGGAGCCCTGGACCGGGAAGGCGAGCGGCTCGGCGGTGGTGAAGTAGGGCCAGCGCAGCCGCAGCTCCGACGGGTCGTCCTCGTCGAACCCGAGCGCGAAGGGGTGGCCCTCGGCGACGTAGAGGAAGCCGCCCGGGCGCACGTAGCGGGCGGCCACCCGGCCCCAGCGGGCCAGGTCGGGCAGCCAGCCGAGCACGCCGAAGGAGGTGAACACCACGTCGAAGTCGCCGCCAAGGGCAGCCGGCAGGTCGAGCACGTCGGCCTGGACGAAGGTGGCCTCCAGGCGGGCCTCGGCGGCCAGGGCACGGGCGTGGGCGACGGCCCGCTCGGAGAAGTCGACCCCGGTGACCCGGGCGCCGAGCCGCGCCCAGGAGAGGGTGTCGAGGCCGAAGTGGCACTGGAGGTGCAGCAGGTCCTTGCCGGCGACGTCGCCGACCTCCTCGAGCAGCAGCTCGGGCAGGCCGCGACCCGCCTTCCACCCCTCCACGTCGTAGAACGCGGAGCGGACGTGGATCTCGGTCCACTCCTCCCAGAGGGCCTTGTTTGCCGCCGAGTACCGGTCCATGCCGCTCAGCCTGGCACGCTGGCCGGCGGAGCGCATCCGGGTTGCGGCGCGGTGGGGCGGGGCCGGCAGCTCGGGAGCCCAGGCCCCGGCGCTCGATCGGCGCCAGGCAAAGGGTAAAGTTCCCGCTCGCCCCGCCCCACCGTGACCCCGACAGGGTACCGCGCCTCCCCGTCGCCGTCGCCCGCCACCTGTGAAGCTGCCGGTACTCTTGACGGGCCGCTTACACCCGTTCGACCAACAATGGGAGGCCATCTCGCCGTCCCCGGAGCCTCGATGACGTTCGCCCGGCCCCTCGCCCTGCTGGGGCTGCTGCTCATCCCCCTGCTGGTCGCCGCCCTGGTGCTCACCCGGCGGCGGCGCGCGCGCTTCGCGGTGCGCTACCCGGCCCTGGAGGTGCTCGCGGCGGCGGCGGGGAGGTCCCCGTTCCGCTACCTGCCAGCCACGCTGTTGCTGCTCTCCCTGGTCGCGCTGGTGGGCGGGGCGGCGCGCCCGCTGGCCCGGGTACCGGTCCCGCGCGAGCAGGCCACCGTGCTGCTGGTGGTGGACGTGTCCGGCTCGATGAACGCCGAGGACGTGTCCCCCACCCGGCTGGCTGCCGCCCGCGAGGCCGCCGGCCGCTTCCTGGACCGGCTGCCCGCCGACTTCCAGGTGGGCCTGGTCGCCTTCGCCAGCAGCGCCGACACGCTGGTGCAGCCGACCACCGACCGGACGGCGGTGCGGGAGTCGCTCGACCTGCTCACCGCCAACGGCGGCACCGCCATGGGCGAGGGGCTCCGCGAGGCGCTGGACGTTGTCGAGGCGGCCCGCCAGGCCGCCGGCCAGGAGCAGGCCACGCCGGGCCGGGCGCCGACCGCGGTGGCGCTGCTGCTGTCGGACGGGGCCAACTCGGTCGGCCAGAGTCCGCTGATCCAGGCTGACCGGGCCCGCCAGCTCGGCGTGCCGGTCTACACCATCGCGCTGGGCACCCCGGGCGGGGTGCTGCGCCAGCCCGGCCCGTTCGGCGGCAGCCAGTTCCAGCCGGTCCCGCCTGACCCGGAGACGCTGGCGCGCATCGCCGAGACCACCAAGGCCCGCTTCTTCGAGGCCCCGACCAGCCGCAACCTCAACGCCGTCTACGACAACCTCGGCTCCAAGATCGGCTTCCGCATCGAGCAACGCGAGATCACGGTGGCGTTCACCGCCGCCGCCCTGCTGCTGCTGGTCCTCGCCGGCGGCGCCTGGTCGCTGCGCTCCTCGCGGCTGCCATAGGAACGAACGGAAAGGACCCGGCATGACCGACAACCCACGCCGCCTCGCCTCCGCTGATGATGCGCGTGCGCGGCTTGAGGCGGCGTTGTTTGAGGTCAAGCGGGTGATCGTGGGGCAGGAGGGGATGCTGGAGCGGGTGCTGGTCGCCCTCTTAGCGGGGGGGCACCTGCTGCTGGAGGGGGTGCCGGGGCTGGCCAAGACCCTCACCATCTCCACCGTCGCCAGCGTGCTGGGGGGGTCGTTCCACCGGGTGCAGTTCACCCCCGACCTGGTCCCCAGCGACCTGGTCGGCACCCGGATCTGGCGGCCCGACCAGGCCCGCTTCGACACCGAGCTGGGCCCGGTGTTCTGCAA
>DASQWY010000040.1:0-3508 GCA_035640005.1 Actinomycetes bacterium | reverse complement strand
CGGTGCGGGCCGCGTTCACCAGCGCCTTGACCGCGTCGTCGGCGGTCTCGTCGTCGACCAGCACCTCCACGCGGGTCTTGGGCAGCAGCTCGACCTGGTACTCGGCGCCGCGGTAGACCTCGGTGTGGCCGCGCTGGCGGCGGCGCGCGCGGCCCGGCCGCGGTCCCTCGCCGACGGCGGCGCGCCCGCCAGGGAGCGGGCCGCCGCCGTCGACCGCGCCCTGGCGGGGCTGGCCGACGCGGCCCCCGGGGTGGCGGTGGTGGCCGTCGGCGGTTACGGCCGCGGCGAGCTGTCCCCGCACTCCGACGTCGACCTGCTGCTGCTCCTGGGCGGCCGCTCGGCCGAGCTGGTCGTGCGGGAGCTGCTGTACCCGCTGTGGGACGCCGGCTTCCAGGTCGGCCACGCCGTCTGCACGCCGAGGGAGGCGCTGGAACGCGCCCGGCGCGACCGCGACGCGGCCACGGCCCTGCTGCCGGCCCGGCTGGTCGCCGGCCCCGCCGGCGCCTTCCAGGAGCTGCTCGACCGCCGCCGGCGCTGGCTGGACCGGGACGGCCGGCGGCTCGCCCGCCTGCTGCTGGCGGCGACCGCCGAGCGCCACCAGCAGGCCGAGCGGGCCGGCTGGGTGCTCGCGCCCGACCTGAAGAACGACGTCGGCGGGCTGCGCGACCTGCACCTGGTCGCCTGGCTCGGCACCCTGGCGGCCGCGCACGGCGCCGCCGGGCCGCCCCGGCCCGAGCTGGCCCAGGCCGGCGAGCTGCTGCTGGCGGTCCGGGAGGCCCTGCACGGCCAGTCCAGGCGGAAGCTGGACCGGATCAGGATGGACCTGCAGCCGGCGGTGGCCGCCGCCCTCGGCCTCGGCGACGGCGGGGCCGACCGGCTGATGGCCGCGGTGCACACCGCCGCCCGCACCGTCGAGCAGGTCGCCGCCGAGGAGGTGGAGGCGCTGGCCGGCGCGCTGCTGGAGCAGGGCCCGCGCCGCACCGGCTCGGTGCGCCGGCTGGCTCCCGGGGTCCGGCTGGAGGACGGCGTGCTGATCGCCGAGCCCGACCGGTCCGGCGACCAGCTGGTGCTGGCCGTGCGGGTGCTGGCGTGCCGGGCGGCGGGTGGGCGGCCGGTGGCGCCGGCGACCCGCGCGCTGATGGCGCGGGCGTTCCGGCGGCCGCCGGTCGAGGCCTGGTCGCCGGCGCTGCGGGCCGCCTTCCTGGAGCTGCTCGGCGGCCCGCACGTGGTGGAGGCCTGCGAGCTGCTCGACCACCTGGGCGGCTGGGCGGCGCTGCTGCCGGAGTGGGCCGGCGTCCGCGGCCGCGCCCAGCACGTGCCGTGGCACCGCTACACCGTCGACGGCCACGCCTTCGCCACCGTCGCCGAGGCGCGCCGCCTGGCCGGCGACCCGCTCGCCGCCGGCGACCTGGACGTCCTCGGCCTCGCCGCGCTGCTCCACGACGTCGGCAAGGGCTCGGGCGAGGACCACAGCGTCGCCGGCGAACGGCTCGCCCGCCACGCGGGCGCGCGCATGGGCCTCGGCGCCGGGCAGGTCGACGACGTCGCCGCACTCGTCCGCCACCACCTGCTGCTGGTCGACACGGCCACCAGGCGCGACCTGGACGACCCGGCGGTGGTGGCCGCGGTGGCCGCCAGCGTCGGCGACCCGCGCCGGCTGCGGCTGCTGTACCTGCTGACGGTCGCCGACGGGCTGGCGACCGGCCCGGCCGCCTGGAGCGACTGGAAGAACGCGCTGGTGGCCGGCCTCTGCGCCCGCGTGGCCGCCGCCCTGGAGCGCGGCGCCCCGCCCGGCCCGGCCGACCCCGGCGCCCTGGCCGAGCAGCTCGAGCGCGGCCACCCGGCCCTGGCCGGCCACGCCGGGCGGCTGCTGGCGACCCTGCCGGCCACCTACCCGGCCTCCGCCGACCCAGGGGAGCTGGCCGGCGAGCTGGAGCTGCTGGCGGGCCCGCTGGCGGCGGGCGCGGTCCGCTCCCGCGTCGACCCGCGGCCCGACGGGCGGGCCCGGGTGGTCGTGTGCGTGCCCGACCGGCCCGGCGCGCTCGCCAGGACCGCCGGGGTGCTCGCGCTGCACCGGGTCTCGGTGCTGCGGGCCCAGGCCTGGTCCACCAGCGACGGCGCCGCGCTGCAGCGCTTCCTGGTGGAGCCGCTGGCCGAGCCGGGCTGGGAGCGGCTGCGCGCCGACCTGGAGGCGGCCTGGTCCGGGCGGCTCGCCGTCGAGGCCCGCCTGGAGCGCAAGGCCAGGGACTACCGCGCCCCCGCCCCGGTCGTGCCCGACGTGCGCGTGCTGGCCGACGCCTCCGAGGCGGCCACCGTCGTCGAGGTCCGCGCCCACGACGCGCTCGGGCTGCTGTACGCGGTCACCGCCGCCCTCGGCGACCTGGACCTGGACATCCGCACGGCGACCATCGACACCAGGGGCGAGCGGGTGGTCGACGCCTTCTACGTCACCTCGCCGCGGGGCGCCAAGCTGACCGACGCGCAGGCCGCCGAGCTCACCCTGGCCGTCCGCCACCGGGTCGCCCGCCTGCTCGGCGGCTGAGGCGCCTGCGCTAGCCCGCGTTGCGGCGCCGTCCGGCCGGCGGTCCCAGCCTCGCTCGAACCTGCGGATGCTGCTGGTCAGCCACACCTGTCCGGCCGCCAGCCGCACCATGGGCGGCGGAAAGTCCTCTCGGCCCAGGAGCTGGACAAGGCGCTGGCGGCTGATGCCCGGCATGGCGGCCGCCTGGGCAACCCCGACGACCTCGGGAAAGGTCGGCCGGGCGCGCCCCTCCTCCAGCCGAGCCTGCGTCTTCGTCTCGAGCTCGGCGTACGACTCTCAATGACGTTGTCAAGCGGCGCAGCCTGTCAGGCGGCCTGGGGCTCCGGTGGGGTCAGTGCGTAGCAGCGCCCGTCGCGCAGCAACGCCCACAAGACGTTGACGCGGCGGCGCGCCAGGGCGAGCACGGCCTGGGTGTGGCGCTTGCCCTGGGCGCGTTTGCGGTCGTAGAAGGCCCGCGACTCCGGGCAGCAGCGGATGCTGATCAGCGCCGAGGTGTAAAACACCCGCTGCAGCCGGCGGTGGTAGCGCCGGGGGCGGTGCAGGTTGCCGACCACCCGGCCGGAGTCGTGGGGGACCGGCGCGACGCCGGCGAGACTGGCCAGGCGATCAGGCGTGCCGAAGGCTGCCATATCACCTGCGGTGGCGGCCAGGAACTCGGCGCCGACAGGAGGCCCATTCCGGGCAGGCTGCAGATCACCTCGGCGGCAGGGTGGCGGCGAAACCGGCCCCCGATGAGCTCGTCAACGTCCTTGACCTGCCCGTCAAGGGCCAGCACCCCCTCCGCCAGGTCGGCGATCAAGCGGGCGGCCACCTGCTCACCCGGCAGCCTGGTGGCCCGGGCATTGGCGGCGTCGATGGCCGCAGCTGCCAGCTTGGCTGCGCCGCGGACGTTGCGGGCACGCAGCCAGTCCTCCAGGCCGGCCACGCCCAGCGCACGCAGCGCAGCGGGGGTCTGAAAGCCGGTCA
>DASQWY010000039.1:0-6825 GCA_035640005.1 Actinomycetes bacterium | reverse complement strand
CGCCGAGCGGCACGTTTTCGCCCGGCCGCACCGGCGGCTGCCGCCGGTGGTGCCCGCCCGCCTCGGCGCCGACGCTGGCGTGGTCGGGGCGGCGGCCCTGGCGCTGGCCGCCCGGGCCGGCCGGGAGTGAGCGGTGCGCGCCCGCCGAGCGTCGGGAAATCCGTTGAAGTCGCAACCGTTCCCGGCGGCCCCCGCTCGGCTCGCTGTCCGGAATTTCCGGCAGGATGAATCGGGCGTGGAGGCGGAAGCATCCGGATCCGAAAGCTGGACGCGCGAGGACTAGCAAAGCTAGTCTACGTACAGCACCGATTAATAGTCGTTTTTGGTCCCCTCGGAGCATTGCACGAACAGCGGCGACCCGAGCAGAATCGAAGCCTCGACTCACCCACCGCCGATGCGTTGCCCCGCTCCCCCCCAAGGCGGGCGCGCAGGGGAGGACTCCGATGAGCATGCAGCTTCTCGACGGCCTCAGCGCAATCCTCGCAAACTCCTCCAAACTCGCCTCGACGACCTGGGCGCGTCCGACCCTGTCGACCACCTGGGCCAGGCCCGGGTGCGACAGCCGCTCGACCACCTGGGCCGGGCCGCTGGCCTGACCCGGGACGGCCGAGGCCCCACGGCGCGCCGGTCGTGACCTGCCAGGAGGTGGCGCGGTGAGCGACTCCGTGGCGCTCGGCGCGGGCGTCCGCGCGTCGCTGCCGCGCGCCGCCTGGCTGTTCGTGCTGGGCGTCGCCGCCGCGGCCACCGTGGTGGTGGCGCTGTACCTGCCCAGCGCCGTCCACCACCTGTGGGGCGGCTGGGCCCAGGAGTGGCCGCCGCTGCTGTACGCGGCCGGCCTGGTGGTGGCCGAGCGCTTCGTGGTGCGCGTGCCCATGCGCAACCACCGCTTCGCGATCGGCCTGTGCGACATGGTGATCGTGCTCGGGGTGGTGTTCCTGGGCACCCCGGTGCTGGTGCTGGCCACCGGCGTCGGGATCGCCGTCAGCCAGCTGCTGTTCGAGCCGCAGCCGGTCAAGCGGCTGTTCAACGTCCCCCAGTACGTGCTGGCGGTGACCGCCGCCGCCCTGGTCACCTCCGGGCTGGTGGGCCTGCTGCACCGCTGGAACCTGTTCGGCGCGGTGCTGCGGCCGGGCGACCCGCGCCCGTTCCAGCCGGCGCTGGCGGTCGTCTGGGTCGTCGGCATGAGCGCCTTCTTCCTGGTCAACCACTCGCTGGTGAGCGGCGTGGTGAGCCTGTCGATCGACCAGGGCTTCCGCGAGGCGTGGCTGCGGGCGGCGCCGGTGGCGGCGGCCGACTGGGCGGCCAGCACCGCCTACGGCCTGATCATCGCCGCCCTGCTGGTCCACGACCCGGCGCTGCTGCCGCTGCTGGTGGTGCCGATCGGCCTCACCTTCCTCGGCAGCCGCGCCTGGGCGCGCACCCTCGCCCAGGGCCGCCGCATGCACTCGCTGTACGCGGCCGGCAGGGCGCTGTCCAACCGCATCGGCGACCTGAACGCCTGGCAGAGCTACGTGCAGCAGGTCGCCGAGGTGCTGAACTGCGAGGGCGCGGCGGTCTTCCTGGGCCGCGAGCACGACGGCGCCCTGGACGTGGTGTCCACCGCCAAGGGATATGAGCGGCTCGGCGTGACGCCGTCGCCGACCGCCTGGGAGCAGGCCGCCAAGGGCTACGCCACCAGGGCCGGCTGGCCGCGGACCACCATGGTGATGATGGAGGCCGAGGGCCGGGTGGTGGGCTACGCCGCCGCCTTCGGCCCGCAGGTCGACACCGACCTGGCCGCCGACGACAAGGAGACGCTGCTGACCCTGGCCAACCAGGGCGCCGCCGCGCTGCTGAACGAGGACCTGTACCGGGAGGCGGAGAGCGAGCGGACGCAGCTGCGCGACATCGTCAGCCACTCCACCGACGGGATCTACACGGTCGGGCCGGACCGCACGGTGCGGTCGTGGAACCCGGCGATGGTCGCCCTCACCGGCTACCAGGAGGACGAGGCGGTCGGGCAGAAGTGCTTCAACCTGCTGCGCGCCCGCGACGGCGACGGGGTCGACATGTGCGCGGCCGACTGCCCGATCCTGGCCGCCGCCGCCTCCGGCCACGAGGAGGTCCGCGACGCCTCGGTGCTCAACAAGGACGGCCTGGCCCGCTGGATCCGCTACGCGCACGCGCCGATCATCGGCAACGACGCCGCCATGGACGTGGACGTGGTGGTGGTCCGCGACGTCACCGGCGAGCGCCAGACCGACGAGCTCAAGGCCGACTTCGTCGCCAGCGTCTCCCACGAGCTGCGCACCCCGCTGACGCCGATCAAGGGCTTCCTGATGACGCTGCTGCGGGAGGACCGCGACTTCCCGCAGGACCGCCGGCGCGAGTACTACAAGCTGATGCTGCTGCAGGCGCAGCGGCTGGAGCGGCTGATCGAGGACCTGCTGGAGGTCACCCGGCTGGAGGCCGGCGCCGGGCTGGTCGACTCCACCGCGATCGACGCGGTCGACCTGATCCGCCAGGTGGTCGACCGCTTCACCGGCGAGGACCCCGACCGGGTGGTCCACGTGGTCGCCCCCGACCACGCCGTCTACTGCCGCGGCGACTGGATGCGCATCGACCAGGTGCTCGGCAACCTGCTGTCGAACGCGATGCGCTACGCCCCAGCCCACGAGCCGGTCGAGGTGCGCCTGCAGCCGCAGGGCCGCGAGGTGGTGTTCGAGGTGCGCGACTGGGGGCCCGGCATCCCGATCGACGAGCAGTCGCGCATCTTCGAGCGCTTCCACCGGGTCGGCCACTACATGACCCGCGAGCCGGGCGGCGCCGGGCTCGGCCTGTACCTGGCCAAGCGGCTGGTGGAGGCGATGGGCGGGCGCATCTGGGTGTCGAGCCGGCTGGGCCACGGCTCGGTGTTCTCCTTCGCGCTGCCGTCGGAGCCCAGCCTGAACGTGGTCGCCCCCCGCGACCGCCACACCGGCTGAGCCGGTATCCTCGCCCTGCGTGCCGCCCTGGGAGGGCGGCACTCGAACGCAAGGAGGCGTGCTTGAAGCGGGTCATCATCATGGGGGCGGCCGGCCGCGACTTCCACAACTTCAACACCGCCTTCCGCGACGACCCCGGCAGCCGGGTGGTGGCGTTCACCGCCACGCAGATCCCCGGCATCGACGGCCGCACCTACCCCGCCGCCCTGGCCGGCCCGGCCTACCCCGACGGCATCCCGATCGTCGCCGAGGAGCGCCTGGAGGAGCTGATCACCGCCCACCAGGTCGACGAGGTGGTGTTCAGCTACTCCGACGTGCGCCACCTCGACGTGATGCACGCCGCCTCCCGGGCGCTGGCGGCCGGCGCCGACTTCCGCCTGCTCGGGCCCAGGCGGACCGAGCTGCGCGCGGCCGTGCCGGTGGTGGCCGTGTGCGCGGTCCGCACCGGCTCCGGCAAGTCGCAGACGACCAGGCGGGTGGCGTCGATCCTGCGCCAGGCCGGCCGCCGGGTGGTGGCGGTGCGCCACCCGATGCCCTACGGCGACCTGGCCAGCCAGGCGGTGCAGCGCTTCGCCACCGCCGCCGACCTGGCCGCCGCCCGCTGCACCATCGAGGAGCGCGAGGAGTACGAGCCGCACCTGGCCGCCGGCACGGTCGTCTACGCCGGCGTCGACTACCAGGCGATCCTGGAGCGCGCCCAGGCCGAGGCGGACGTGCTGCTGTGGGACGGCGGCAACAACGACCTGCCGTTCCTCCGCCCCGACCTGCACGTGGTGGTCGCCGACCCGCTGCGCGCCGGCCACGAGTCCAGCTACCACCCGGGGGAGGCCAACGCCCGCGCCGCCGACGTGCTGGTCATCAACAAGGTCGACGAGGCCGGCGCCGAGCGGGTCGCCCAGCTGGAGGAGCAGCTCAAGCAGCTCAACAGCCGGGCGGCGGTCGTCAAGGCGGCCAGCCCGGTGCGGGTCGAGGACCCGGAGCTGGTCAGGGGCAGGCGGGTGCTGGTGGTCGAGGACGGCCCCACCCTCACCCACGGCGAGATGAGCTACGGCGCCGGGGTGGTCGCCGCCCGCGACCTCGGCGCCGAGATCGTCGACCCGCGCCCCTGGCTGGTCGGCTCGCTGGCCGAGGTGTACGAGCGCTACCCGCACATCGGCGCGCTGGTGCCGGCGATGGGCTACTCCGACGCGCAGATCCGCGAGCTGGAGACGGTCATCAACCAGGCGCCGGTCGACGCGGTGGTGATCGGCACCCCGATCGACCTGCGCCGCGTGGCCAGCATCGCCCACCCGGCCACCCGCGTCAGCTACGACCTGGTCGAGCAGGGCCAGCCGGGGTTGGTGGACGTGCTGGCCCCGATCCTGGCGGCCAGCGACCCCCGAGAGGAGCCCAGCCGATGAGCGGCGACTACCGTGCCTTCCTGGAAGCCCAGCAGGTGAGCACCCTGCGCGACTGGGCGCTGACGGTCGCCCGCGAGCGCCGCGACGTCGGCTTCCTCTGGGAGCTGGCCAAGCACCTGCCGTCCACCGAGGACGCCAACCGCGACTGGGCCACCTACGACCCGGTCGACGCCGTCCGCGACCTCGCCCACCTGCTCGGCCACTTCCGCGAGGAGGCCGCCGACCCCGAGGTCGCCGAGCTGCTGCGGGTCCGGTACGTGGATTATCTCGTGGAGCACGCCGGGCAGCGCCGATTTGATGGAGCCGGCAGGTAGTCCCCGGTTCATGCGGGGGAGAGCCCGCTCCCCCCCGCGCCCCCCAAAGAGCCCGGCCGCCCCAGCATCTCACCGGGCGGAGCCGACTTACCTGGTCAGCTCGCCCGCCAGCGCGGCGAGGAACAGGCCGACGTCGGTGACCACGCCGGTGGCCTGGGCGGAGCCGCGGTCGGCCAGCTTTGTCACCGTGGCCGGGTTGATGTCCACGCACACCAGCGGCACCGAGGCGGGCAGCAGGTTGCCGGTGGCGATCGAGTGCAGCATGGTCGCCACCATCAGCGCGTACCCGACCCCCGGCAGCAGCGAGCGCATCTGCCGCTGCGCGTCGAGCACGTCGGTGATGGTGTCGGGCAGCGGCCCGTCGTCGCGGACCGACCCGCCGAGCACCACGTCGACCCCGTTGACCACGCAGGCGTGCATGATCCCGGAGGTGAGCACGCCCTGCTCGACCGCCTTGGCGATCGAGCCGCAGCGGCGGATGGTGTTGAGCGCGCGGATGTGGTGCTCGTGGCCGTGCTCCACCCCGATCCCCTCCGACAGGTTCACCCCCAGCGAGGTCCCGTACAGGGCGCCCTCGATGTCGTGGGTGGCCAGGGCGTTGCCGGCGAACAGCACGTCCATGTAGCCGGCCTCGATCAGCCGCACCACCGCGGGGCCAGCACCGGTGTGGACCACCGCCGGCCCGGCGACCCAGAGGATCCGCTCGCCGCGCTCGCGGGTGGCGCGCATCGCCGCCGCCACCCGGCTGACGATCAGGCCCTGCGGCTTCTCGCTGGACACCTGGGAGGACATGAACTCGAACACCTCGCCGCCGCGGCCGCGGTCGCGCGGGCGCACGCGGATGCCCTGGCTGCCGACCACCACCGGCTCGCCCTTGAGCACGTCGGCCATTGGCACGGTGCGGGCGCGGCCGCCGGCGACCACGATGGCGCAGTCCATCTCCGGGTTGTCCACCCGCAGCCAGCGCTCGCCGACGCGCACCTCGGTCTCCAGGTTGGTGGAGGAGTAGAAGCCGTCGGGCAGCACCCCGTCGATCTCCGCCGGCACCAGGGTCGCCTCGCCGGTGTGGACGCGGGTCATGCCGAGCCCCATCAGCGACTGGACCAGCTCCTCCAGGCCGGTGGGGTCCTCGGTGGTGACCTGCAGCCGCGCGTAGGAGGCGTCGGTGGGGGTGCGGCCGACGTCGAACCGTTCGATCACGTAGTCGGCGTGCGCCTCCAGCACCTGGTCCAGGATGCGGGTGAACAGCATCGAGTCGATGACGTGGCCGTGGATCTCCAGGGTCTCGGAGTGGGGCATGGTTCCTCGATGGGTCGCGGGATCGGGCGGGACGGCCGATTGTCGCACGACCGCGGCCGGGCGGCCCGGCTACACTGTCCGGCGTGACCGTCGACCTGCGCTCCGACACCTTCACCAGGCCGACCGCGGCGATGCGCCGTGCCATGGCCGACGCCGAGGTCGGCGACGACCAGTGGCGCGAGGACCCCACCACCAGCCGGCTGGAGGCGGCGGTGGCCGAGCGGTTCGGGCGTGAGGCGGCCCTGTTCGTCCCCTCCGGCACCATGGGCAACCAGATCTGCCTGCGGCTGGCCGCCCCGGCCGGCACCGAGTGCCTGGCCAACGAGGACAACCACATCTTCTGGTACGAGTCCGCCGCCGCGCCGCTGCTCAGCGGCGTGCAGCTGCACGCGGTCGCCGGCGAGCGCGGGCGGCTCGACCCGGCCGCCGCCCGCGCGCGGGTCCGCACCGCCGACTACGGCGTGCCGACCAGCGCGCTGGCGGTGGAGCAGACCCACAACCGGGCGGGCGGCGCGGTCACCCCGCTGGGCGCGCTGCGGGAGCTGCGCGCCCTGGCCGACGAGGCCGGCCTGCACCTGCACTGCGACGGGGCGCGGATCTGGAACGCCTCGGTCGCCGCCGGGGTGCCGCTGGACGCCTACGGGGCGCTGTTCGACAGCCTGTCGGTGTGCTTCTCCAAGGGCCTCGGCGCGCCGGTCGGGTCGGCGGTGCTCGGCGACCGGGAGCTGGTCGACCGCGCCCGCCGCGTCCGCCAGCTGCTCGGCGGGGCGATGCGCCAGTCCGGCGTGCTGGCCGCCGCCGCGCTGGTCGCCCTCGACCGGATGGTCGAGCGGCTAGCCGACGACCACG
>DASQWY010000038.1:0-2030 GCA_035640005.1 Actinomycetes bacterium | reverse complement strand
TCCGCCTGCCCGAAGGCGGCGGCGCCGCCCCGCCCGGCGGGCTGCCGGGGGTGATCCCCGGCGACGGGCCCTGGCTGCTCGCCGGCGACCTGGTGTTCGCCGGCTCGATCGGCCGCACCGACCTGCCCGGCGGGTCGCTGGAGCAGATGCTCGCCTCGCTCGCCGGCCGCTTCCTGACCCTGCCCGACGAGACCACCGTGCTGCCCGGCCACGGCCCGGTCACCACCGTCGGCCGCGAGCGGGCCAGCAACCCGTTCCTGCTCGACCTGGTCGTCGGGGGAGGCCGGGCGTGAGCCCTCGCTTCGAGGCGCCCAAGGGGACCTTCGACCAGCTGCCGCCGCGCGCCGCCATCCGCGCGGAGGTCGAGCGGGTACTGCTGGAGCAGGCCCGCCTGGCCGGCTACCAGCCGATCGAGACGCCGATCTTCGAGGACACGGCCGTGTTCGCCCGCGGCGTCGGCGCCGCCACCGACGTCGTCCAGAAGGAGATGTACACCTTCACCGACAAGGGCGGCCGCTCGCTCACCCTGCGCCCCGAGCTGACCGCCGGGATCGTGCGCGCGCTGATCGAGCACGGCCGGCTCGCCGGCGGGCTGGTCAAGGTGGTCTGCTCCGGCCCCCAGTTCCGCTACGAGCGCCCCCAGGCCGGCCGCCAGCGGCAGTTCTCCCAGGTCGACGTCGAGGCGATGGGCTCCGACGACCCGGCCATCGACGCCGACGTGGTGCTGGTCGGCCACGAGGCGTTCCGCCAGCTCGGGCTGGAGACCCGCCTGCTGCTGACCAGCCTCGGCGACGCCGCCTGCCGGCCCGCCTACCGGGAGAAGCTGCTGTTCTTCCTGCGCGGCCTCGGCGACCGGCTGCCGGAGCAGGCGCGCGCGCGGGCCGAGCAGAACCCGCTGCGGGTGCTGGACATGAAGGACCCGCGGGTGGAGGAGCTGACCGCCGGCGCGCCGCTGATGCGCGACTTCCTGTGCGGCCCCTGCCGGGCGCACGACCAGGCGGTCCGCGAGCTGCTCGACGGCGCCGGGGTCCCCTGGGTGGAGGCGCCTCGGCTGGTCCGCGGCCTCGACTACTACGAGCGGACCACCTTCGAATGGCAGGTGCCCGCCCTCGGCAGCGCCCAGGACGCGGTCGGCGGCGGCGGCCGCTACGACGGCCTCTCCGAGCTGCTCGGCGGCCCGCCCGCCCCCGGCATCGGCTGGGCGGTCGGGATCGACCGCACCATGCTGGCGCTGGACCGCGCCGGCCGCCTGCCCGCCGACCCGTGGCGGCTGGACGCGCTGGTCCTGCCGCTGGTCCCGGCCGCCCGCGCCACCGCGCAGGCGCTGGTCCGCGACCTGCGCCGCGCCGGCCTGGTCGCCGACCTGCCGTACACCGAGCGGACCCTCAACGGCCACATGAAGGCGGCCGCCAGGTCCGGCGCCCGCACCGTGGTGATCCTCGGCGAGCAGGAGCTGGCCGCCGGCCAGGCCGCCGTCCGCGACATGGCCGCCCGCACCCAGGCCCCGGCCGGCCTCGGCGAGGTCGTCGCCCGGGTCCGGGAGGTGGCCAGATGAGCAGGCCGTTGCTCGGCGCCATGCGCTCGCACGCCTGCGGCAGCCTGCGGGCCGAGCACGCCGGCGCCGAGGTGCGCCTGGCCGGCTGGGTCGCCCGCCGGCGCGACCACGGCGGGCTCGTCTTCGTCGACCTCGACGCGGTCGGTGAGCGGGAACGGCGGCGTGGCGGACGCGGCGAGCACCTCCAGGTCGTGGACGGTCACCTCGACCTCGCCGGTGGGCAGGTCGGGGTTCTCGTTGCCGGCCGGGCGCACGCCGACCGTGCCGGTGACGCGGATGCAGTCCTCGGGCCGCACCTCGTGGGCGGCGGCGGCCGCGGCCGCCGCCTCGACCGGGTGGACCACCAGCTGCACCACGCCGGTGGCGTCGCGCAGGTCCAGGAAGACCACCCCGCCGTGGTCGCGGCGGCGCGCCACCCAGCCGGCCAGGCGCACCTCGGCGCCGGCGTTGGCGGCGCGCCGGGTGCCGCAGGCGT
>DASQWY010000037.1:0-7590 GCA_035640005.1 Actinomycetes bacterium | reverse complement strand
AGATGGCCATGCCCGGCGACCACACCGAGATGACCGTGCGGCTGATCAGCCCGATCGCCATGGCCGAGGGGCTGCGGTTCGCCATCCGGGAGGGCGGCCGCACCGTCGGCGCCGGCCGCGTCATCAAAATCCTCAAGTAGCGCGAGCACGACCAGGGGACCCCGGCCGCTCTGGAGGCGGCTGGGGTTCTCGCGTAGTCTCGTCCCACGATTTGCGTTGACGAAGGGACCACCCCATGGCGACCACCGACATCCGCCCCAAGATCACCCTCGCCTGCACCGTCTGCAAGCACCGCAACTACACCACCACCAAGAACAAGCGGAACGACCCCGACCGGATCGAGCTGAAGAAGTACTGCCGCTGGTGCGGCCGCCACACCGCCCACCGCGAGACCCGCTGACCGCCGGAACGGGTCGATGCCGCTGAACCAGGCCCTGGTGGGCAAGGAGTACCCGCCCGTGCCGTACGAGGTCGGGCGGGAGAAGCTCCGCGAGTTCGCCGCCGCCATTGGCGAGCACGACCCGCTCTACCACGACGAGGAGGCCGCCAAGCAGGCCGGCCACCCCGACATCCCGGCGGTGCCGACCTTCGCGGTGGTGCTGTCGATGCGGGCCGGGCAGCTCGTCTACGGCGACCCCGCCCTCGGCCTGGACTACTCCCGGGTCGTCCACGGCGAGCAGGAGTTCGTCTACCAGCGGCCGATCCGCGCCGGCGACCGCCTGCTGGCCACCGGCAAGGTGGCCGCCGTCGAAGCCAAGGGCCGCCACGAGCTGCTTACCATCGAGACCCGCGTGACCACCGAGGACGGCGAGCCGGTCTGCACGGTCAGGGGCACGGTGCTGTCGCGCGGCACCGCCCCCGAGCGGGAGCGGGGATGAGCGCCACCGTCGACCCGTCCGGCGTCAGGCCCGGCGACGCCCTGCCCGAGGTCGCCGAGACGATCGAACGCGCCGACCTGGTCCGCTACGCCGGCGCCTCGGGCGACTTCAACCCGATCCACTGGAACGACGAGGTCGCCAAGTCGGTCGGCCTGCCCGGCGTGATCGCCCACGGCATGTACTCGATGGGCATCGCGGCGCGGATGGTGGCCGGCTGGGCGGGCGACCCGGCGGCGGTCAAGCGGCTGCGGGTCCGCTTCTCGGCGATGATCCAGCCGGGCCAGACCCTCACCGCCCGGGGCGAGGTGGCCGAGGTCGACGGCGGCCGGGTCGCGGTCCGCTTCTGGGCCGAGGACGAGCAGGGCAACAGGGTGCTCTCCAAGGGAATGGCCGAGCTGGAGCTTGGGTAGGGAGTACAGTTCGGTAACCGGACGGCGGTCACGGTGGTCTAGAAGGGCGCTGGAGGGGACCGAGGTGGAGGTCGACCGAGAGCTCGTCGAAGCCGCTCAGGCCGGTGACCGGTGGGCGCTCGAAGAGCTCGTACGCCGGACCCACCGGAGCGTGTACACCTGCGCGCTGCGGCTGGTCGGCAACCCGGACGACGCCGCCGACGTGACCCAGGACGTATACCTCCGGGTGGTGCGCAAGCTGAGCGGCTTCCGGCACGAGGCGTCGTTCACCACCTGGCTGAACCGGGTGACGACGAACGTGGCCATGAGCACCTTGAAGCGGCGGACGCGACGGTTCGCCGTGGAGGGCGCGGTCGTGCCCGTCGACGCCCGCGATCCCGCGCCCGAGCCGGGCGAGCGGGCCGAGGCGGTCGCGCTCGCCCGCCGGCTGGAACGGCTGGTCGCCGACCTGCCCGAGGGACAGCGCCAGGTGCTCGTGCTGCGCGACATCTACGGCCAGTCGACCGACGAGGTGGCGAACGCGATGGGGTTGACGCCAGGCGCGGTCAAGGTGCGCCTGTTCCGTGCTCGGGAGCGGCTCAAGGCGGAGCTGGAGGCGGCGGAGGGCGGCCGGGTGGTCATCCTCGCCGGGCGCCGCCGGGCCTCGGGGCGGCGGTCGTGATGGGCTGCCACGACGTCCGCCCGCTGCTGGCGGCCCGGGCCGAGGAGCTCACCCCGCTGGAGGCGCGCATCCGCGCCGAGCACGTCGCCAGCTGCTCGCGCTGCGCCTCGGAGGCCGCCGCCTACAGCCGGCTCGGCCACGCCCTCGCCGTCATGGCCAGCCTCGAGGCCGAGCCGGCCGACGGCACCCTCGAGCAGGTGCTGGTCGCGATCGGCCGGCGCCGCACCCGGGTCACCGACCCCCGCGTCCTCGGCGTGGCCGCCGGCTCCGCCGGCGCCCTGGTGGTCGCCACCGTGATGGTCTCCCGCGCCATCCGCCAGCGCCGCCACCCGGTCCCCGCCGGCGCCCTCGCCCGCCTGCCCCTGCCCGACCTCCCCTTCGCCCCCGCCCTCGCCCGAGCCAAGTAACACCGCTTCTCGGGGTCGGGATGTGCCCGCCCGCGGCTGCGGCGCCGGGTCGTGCCTCCCCTCGCCCCGCCAGGCGCTACCCGGGCGGTGGGCCGACGTAGACGGCCCGGGGTCGGAAGGGGCGGCCGCCCTCGTACTCCTCCAGGGCGTGGGCGAGCCAGCCGGCCGCCCGCGCGACCGCGAACACCGCCTCGGCGGCCCCCCTGGTCATGCCCGCCACGTGGGCGAGGGCGGCCAGGGCGAAGTCGACGTTCGGGGGCGGCAGCCCCCGCCGCCTGGTCGCCTCCAGCACCGCCTCCACCACCGCCAGCCGCGCCGCGAGGTTCGGGGCAGCCAGGGCGGGCGACGCGGCGGCGCGGCGGAGCAGGCTGAGGAGGACGCCTGCGCGCGGGTCGCCGCCGGGGTAGAGGGGGTGGCCGATGCCGCGCAGTCGCTCGCCCCGACGCAGGCGCTCGCCCACCGCCCTGGCCGCCAGCTCCGGCGCGCCCACCTCCGCCAGCAGGCCCTCCATGGCCAGGGTGGCCCCCCCGTGCAGGGTGCCGCCGACGGTGCCGAGCCCGGCCGCGGCGACCGCGTACGGGTCGGCGCGGACCGACGCGGCCACCCGCGCCGCCAGGGTGGAGGCGGCCAGCTCGTGGTCGGCGAGCAGCACCAGGGCGGCGTCCAGCGCGGCCAGCAGGCCGGGGGAGGGCTCGTGGGGGCAGAGGCCCGTCCACAGCCGGGCCGCGATGCCGGACCCGCCCGGCGGGCCGAGCCGCGGCAGGCAGTCCACCAGCCCGGCCTCCAGCGACCGGCCGGTGGCGACCACCGCGGCGGGGTGCAGCTCCAGGCGCAGGTCGTCGGCCGTGGCCAGGGCGGCCGCGATCACCCGCAGCCGCTCCAGCGGCAGCGTCCCCGCCGGCAGGGCGGCCTGCGCCCCGGAGCCGGCCGCGACCGCCGCCGGCGACGCCCGCCAGGGCTCGGCCCCGGGCGGCGGGAAGGCGCCCGTCCACAGCCACTCGGCGACCTCCTCGAAGCGGCGGGCCCCGGCCAGGGTGGCCACGTCCACGCCGCGGTAGAACAGGCGCCCGCCCTCGATGGCGGTCACCGCCGACTGGATCACCAGCCCGGAGGCGCCGGGCCGTCCCCGCCGGCGGCCGCGCAGGGCCAGCCGCTCCACCTCGGCCGGGTCGAAGGTGCTGCTGCGCCCGTCGCGCGCCCGCTCGCGGCCGAGCAGCCCGCGGCTCACGTACGCGTACAGCGTGGCCGGCTTGACGCCGAGCCGCTCGGCCGCCTCGCCAACGGTCAGCCGCCGCCGTTCATTGATCACAAATCAACATTGATCTATTTCCAAGTCACTGTCAATCTGGGGGGAGGCCAGACACCAGCGGCACCGGAGGCGATCGGATGCCCCGCGTCCACTTCCTCGACGTGACCAACCGGGACGGCGTGCAGGCGGCCCGCACCCACCTGTCGAAGTTCGGCAAGACCATGCTCAACGCCTACCTGGCCCGGCTCGGCGTGGCCCAGTCCGAGATCGGCTTCCCGTACCTGTTCCACGAGGTCCCGTACGTGCGCGCCAACCTCGCCCTCGCCAAGGCCGGCGCCCTCGGTGACCTGCGGCTGTCGGGCTGGACCAGGGCGGTGGTCGCCGACGTGGAGGCGTCGCTGCCGCTCGGCCTGCGCCACCTCAACCTGTCGATCTCCACCTCCGACCAGATGCTGGCCGGCAAGTTCGGCGGCCGCCTGGACCGGGCCGCCGTCATCGAGCAGATGGTGGCGGCGACCAGGACCGCGAAGGCCGCCGGGGTGGAGACGGTGGGCGTCAACGCCGAGGACGGCTCCCGCACCGACGAGGGCTACCTGACCGAGTTCGCCGAGGCGGCCAGGGACGCCGGCGCCGACCGGGTGCGCTACTGCGACACCATCGGCGGCGACACGCCCTGGCGCATCCGCGAACGCTTCGCGCGCCTGGCCGCGGCCGTCGGCCTGCCGCTGGAGACGCACTGCCACAACGACCTCGGCCTGGCCGTCGCCAACTCGGTGGCCGGCGCGCTCGGCGCGCTGGACGCCGGCCAGGACGCCTGGGTGAACACCTGCGTCAACGGGGTCGGCGAGCGCGCCGGCAACGCCGACCTGCTCGGCTGCGTGCTCGCCTTCCGGCACGGCTTCGACGTGGCCGGCCGGGTGGAGCTGGGCGACCGGCTGGACCTCTCCTGGGGCCGCCGCGCCGCCCTGTGGGCGGCCCGCGCCCTCGGCCAGCCGCTGCCGCCGAACCAGCCGGGGGTCGGCGCCAACGCCTTCGCCCACGAGTCCGGCATCCACGCCGACGGTGCGCTCAAGGACCGGCACAACTACGAGCTGTACGACGACCAGCTGCTCGGGCCGTTCCCGCACGACTGGGCGGCGCGCGAGGGCCGCGTGGTGCTGACCGGCGAGTACGGCGGCAAGGCCGGCTTCCGGCACGTGCTCGACGGCCTGGGGCTCGAGGTCGCCCCGGCCGACGAGGACCTCGTCCTCCGGTTGGTGCAGCTCAGCAGCGCCGCCGCTGGCCGGCCGCTGGCCGACGACGAACTGCGGCTGCTCGCCACCTGGCCCCACGAGCTGTCGCTGCTGTACCCAGGGCAGGCCAGCTAGGGCCGGCAAGCTGGTACCCTGTGGGCGGCACGGCCATCTTGAGTGGCCCGGACACTCGCACCTATACTCGTTTGGCTTTGGGCCCCGGCCGGGGCGCTGAGCACCCTAGGCCAGTAGCTCAATTGGTAGAGTCCCGGTCTCCAAAACCGGTGGTTGGGGGTTCGAGTCCCTCCTGGCCTGCCCATCCCTTGTCCCCCCGGTCGGGCAGGGGCTGAGGATCGACCGGCTGCGCCCCTCGGCGCGGAGGGAGCAAGCGACACCATGAACAGGGAAACCAAGCGGGCCATGGCCCGCCAGCAGCGTTCCGCCGACACCGGCGAGCGCCTGCAGCAGCTGCGCAAGCAGCAGCTTTCCCGCCAGCAGGCGCCGAAGCAGACGCGGGACGGCCAGGCGCCCACGCGTCGCTTCCGGCTGCGAGGCATCGGCTCGTTCGGCGGCGAGGTCACCTCCGAGCTGCGCAAGGTCAACTGGCCGGACCGGCGGACGGTGTTCGGCTACACGGTGGTCGTGCTCGTCGCGGTCACCGCGATCACCGCCGCGATCTTCGTCATGGACACGCTGTTCGGGAAGGCCGTCCTGGCGATCTTCGGCCGCTGACCACCGGCGACCACCCGCAACCACCAGGAGCGTCATGAGCACCGACACCGCCACCGACGGCACCGGCCCCGGCTTCAGCTTCGGGGACTGGTACGTCGTCCACACCTACGCGGGCTACGAGAACAAGGTCAAGGCCAACCTCGAGAGCCGCATCTCCTCGATGAACATGGAGGAGAAGATCTTCGAGGTCGTCATCCCCATGGAAGACGTCATGGAGATCAAGGGCGGCAAGAAGCAGGTCGTCTCGCGCAAGGTCTTCCCCGGCTACCTGCTGGTCCGCATGTACCTCGACGACGACTCCTGGTACGTCGTGCGGAACACGCCCGGTGTGACCGGCTTCGTCGGCTCCGGGGCCAAGCCGACCCCGCTGTCCGAGAAAGAGGTCGCCCGCATCCTGGAGACCAAGCCGGTCGAGAAGCTGAAGCCGCGGGTCGAGTGGCAGGTCGGCGAGTCGGTCACCGTCACCTCCGGCCCCTTCGCCCAGCTTCCGGGGTCGATCGCCGAGATCAACGCCGACCAGCAGAAGCTCAAGGTGCTGGTGTCGATCTTCGGCCGCGAGACCCCGGTCGAGCTGGCCTTCGACCAGGTCCAGAAGCTCTAGCCCCAACCAACCCCGCGAGGAGCAGCCCGCCAGATGCCACCCCAGCCGAGCCGCCGGCGCCGCGTGTCGGCGGTCGTCAAGATCGAGCTCACGGCCGGCCAGGCCACCCCGGCCCCGCCGGTGGGGACCGTCCTCGGCCCCCACGCCGTGAACATCATGGACTTCGTCAAGCAGTACAACGCCGCCACCCAGGCCCAGGTCGGCACCGTCGTTCCGGTCGAGATCACCATCTACGAGGACCGGACGTTCAGCTTCGTGCTGAAGACCCCGCCGACCGCGGTGCTGCTGCGGCAGGCGGCCGGGATCGAGAAGGGCTCGGCCGAGCCGAACCGGAACAAGGTCGGCACGGTCACCAGGGCACAGGTCCGCGAGATCGCCCAGATCAAGATGCCCGACCTCAACGCCATCGACATCGAAGGCGCCATGAAGGTGGTCGAGGGAGCGGCGCGGTCGATGGGCGTGACCGTCTCGGGCTGAGCGGCCGCCGAACCCGGCGGCCGGTGGGAGGGGTCTTGACGGCCCCGCTGACCACGAAGGAGCACTGCAATGGCAGGCAAGAAGTTCGCGGAGGCATCCAGCAAGGTCGACCGCGGTCGCCTCTACCACCCGCTCGAGGCGTTGGGGCTGGCGAAGGAGACCAACCCGACCAGGTTCGACGCGACCGTCGAGGTCGCGTTCCGGCTCGGGGTCGACCCGCGGCGGGCGGACCAGATGGTGCGGGGGACGGTGTCGCTGCCCAACGGGACCGGCAAGACCGTGCGGGTGGCGGTGTTCGCCGAGGGCGAGGCGGCCAGGCTGGCCGAGGAGGCCGGCGCCGACGTCGTCGGCGGCCGCGACCTGGTCGAGCGGGTCCAAGGCGGCTTCCTGGACTTCGACGCGGCCGTCGCCGTGCCTGAGATGATGGGCCAGGTCGGCAGGCTCGGCCGCATCCTCGGCCCCCGCGGCCTGATGCCCAACCCGCGGGCCGGCACGGTCACCCCCGACGTGGCCAAGGCGGTCGCCGACATCAAGGGCGGCAAGGTCGAGTACCGGGTCGACCGGCACGGCAACCTCCACCTGATCCTCGGCAAGACCTCCTTCGACACGCGCGCGCTGGTCGAGAACTACCAGACCGTGCTGGACGAGATCCTGCGGGCCAAGCCGGCGGCGGCCAAGGGCCGCTACGTCAAGGGCATCACCATCGCCACCTCCATGGGCCCGGGAATCAAGGTCGACCCGAGCCAGACCCGCAACCTGGCCGCCGAGGCCAGGACCGGCTGACGGGCGGCGGCGCGTGCCCGGCTCCGGCTGGCGGCTCGGGTGGTGGGCGCCGCTGCCGCCCGCGCTCGACCCGGGCGACCTGATCGACCCCGCCGTGCACGGCGCGCTGCTGGCCGCGGCGGCGGGCGGCGCGCCGCTCGACCGGCTCGGCCAGCACCGC
>DASQWY010000036.1:0-3861 GCA_035640005.1 Actinomycetes bacterium | reverse complement strand
CCGCCAGCAGCAGGGTGACCGCCAGGGTCACGCCGACCAGCAGCCGGTTGCCGTTCACCGCGGCGCGCCCCCCGGGGAGCGGCCGTCCATCCGCACGGTGCCGCGCAGGTGCCGGCCGCTGCGGCGCGCGTGCCGCCCGCCGCGCCCGCCGGCGCCGGCGTGGCCGAGCAGGGCGGCGGCCAGGGCGGGCAGCTCCAGCCGCTCCCGGAAGCGCCACAGCGCGGCCGCGTACAGCGCGCACGACAGCACCGCGTAGGCGAGGAACGCCGGCACCGACGGCCCGGCGAGCGCGCGCATGGCCAGCCCCACCACCCCGAAGCAGGCGGCGGCGATGCCGGCGACCACCAGCGTCCCCCGGCCGAACGGGTGCAGGCGCAGCAGCCGCCACACCTGCGCCAGCGGCAGCAGGTTGTTGACCAGGATGCCGCCGGCGAACGCCAGGCCCGCCCCGGCCAGCCCCAGCCGCGGGGTGAGGGCCAGGTTGAGCAGCAGGTTGGTGGCCAGTGCCAGCACCGTGTTCAGCAGGTTCCAGGAGCTGCGGCCGCCCATCAGCAGCACCACGTCGACCGGGCCGACGGCGGTGGCCAGCAGCATGGTGGCGGCCAGGATCACCAGGGCGACCTGGCCCTCCCCGAACCCGGAGCCGAACACCCGCAGCAGCGCCGGGCCGTAGGCGACCAGCACCAGGTAGATCGGCCAGTTGAGGCCGACCATCCAGCAGGTGGTGGTCTGGAACACGGCGCCGGCGCGCCCGTCCAGGCGCTGGGCGAGCAGCTCGCTGATCTTGGGGGCCATCACCTGGCGGATGGCGAGCGCGACGAACGCGCCGGCCACCAGGTAGCGGGTGGCGGCGGTGTACACGCCGGCCTCCCGGGTGGAGCGCAGCGCGCCGATCAGCAGGGTCGACAGCCACAGGCTGGTGGTCTGGAACACCACCGCCAGCCCGCGCGGGCCGGTGAAGCGCCAGAAGTCGGCGGCCAGCTCCCCCAGCGGCCGGGCGGGCGCGGCGTCCGGACGCCGCCGCTCGGCGCGGCGGGCCAGCACCGCCAGCCAGGCCAGCGCGGCGGCCAGGGCGAGCGCGAACGGCAGCCCCCAGGCGACCGCGATCGCGGTGCTGCCCGCCCCGGCCGCCAGCACCGCCGCCACCAGCAGCGGTTGCAGGGCGGGCCGGGCGACCTTGTCCAGCAGCGCCGACGGCCGCATGGTGCCGAGCCCGCGGGTGCCGGCGAAGGCGGCGATCGACACCGCGTACACCGGCAGGAACGGCGCCAACGACCTGGTCAGCTCCGCCAGCCGGTCGGTGCCGCCGCGCCGGGCGAACACCCGCGCCAGCTCCGGGGCGAACGCGAACATGCAGGCGGCCAGGACCACGCCGGCCACCGCCACCGGCACCATGCCGACCGCCAGGCCGCGGCGGATGTCGCGGGCGCGGCCGAGCGCCCGGTAGCGCGGGATGGTCCGCGACAGCCCGGCGTCGGCGCCGAGCCCGGCGATGCTGGACAGGATCATGAACAGCGCGACCGCCTCGAAGAACGCGCCGGCCCCGCCGGCGCGCAGCCCGCGGGTGACCACCACCGTCAGGACGAAGCTGAGCAGCCCGTTGGCGACCGCGCCGGCGAGGTTGAGGGCGCCACCCCTGGCGAGCTGCGACAGGTCCCCGGCGGCCGCCGGCGGGCCGCCCGGGCGCCGGACCGAGGCCGCGCGGACCGCGGCGTGCCGGCCGGGCACTAGGAGCTCCAGCCGAGGTCGTCCCCGAGCGCCGCGAACAGGCGCCGGTTCGGCTCCTCGTAGTAGGCGGCCAGGCGCCGCCTGAGCGCTTCGTCCATGCGCGCGTAGCTGTGGGCGTTGTGCCGCTCGTAGGCGTCCGGGGTGAAGGCGGGCAGCTCCAGGAAGTCGAGCACCCGGGCGAAGGTGGCCGCCGGGTCGGCGAAGAAGCGCTCGCTCGACAGCACCAGCAGCCGCTCGGCCGGCACCCGCGCCCACCAGGCCGCCAGCTGGTCGGCGTACAAGCCCCTGGCCAGGTAGGAGTGGTGCTGGTGGGCGAAGCTGACCGACAGCGGCTCGGCCAGCAGGCGCTCGACCTGGCCCGCCAGCCGCTGCGGCTCCCGCTCGATGGCCTGCTCGAACGGCAGCGTCTCGAAGCCGCGCGCCAGCTCGTGCTGGTGGTGGGAGTAGGCGCGCTGCACCGGGTCGCGCAGCAGGGCGATCAGCTTGACCTCCGGCAGGTGCTCGGCGACCCGCGCCGGCACCAGCGGGTGGAACAGGTAGTAGGGGCTGGCCTCGCCGCACAGCAGCCCGGTGCCGGTGCGCCGGCGCACCCACCAGCCGTACGCCCTGGTCGGGAAGCGGGAGGCGTACCAGGCGATGCCCCTGCCGTAGCTGGTGTCGAAGAAGTGGACGCCCTTGGTGCGCAGCATGGTGCCGACCGCCGGGTGCTGCACCAGGTAGCGGTGCAAGGAGGTGGTGCCGGCCCGCTGGGCGCCGATGATCAGGAAGCCGGGCAGCATCCGCAGGCCCGCGGTCGGCCGCGTGTACGCCTGCACCGCCCAGCGCGCCGCCCGCCTGGCCGCCCTGACCGTGGGGGCGGCGGCGCCGCCACGCGAAACCCGTGCCCTGCGCCCGCTCGTCTCGGTCCTCGCCATCTTCCCCAGTCGCCTCGCTCGCGGCGGCCGGCAGGGCCCGCCGGTCGTCCTGCCCCCTGGGTGCCGGCGGGCGCGCCTGAGATCGGCGCGGCACCCCCCTCCGCCCCTGGGCGGCCGCTCGACTCGCACCCGGGACGTGCTGACCTGCGCGGCGCGCGACGACGCCGGCGCGGACGCCGCGATCAGGATACGTCGGTCCGGCCCGCCCGGAACAGTGGCGACAGTGGCGTAGGCAGAAGATCGTAGGCGGCCCGTCGGCCGGCCTGCGATCATTGTCGCTATGAGCCGTTCACGCCGCGCCCTGCTCGCGCTCGCCATCCTCGGCCTGGTCGGCGTGGTCGCCGGCGGCCTGCTGCTCAGGGCCCGCACGGAGCGGCCGGCGGCGGGGCCGGGCCAGCGGCCGGCCGCCTCGCTGGCGCCGCCCTCCGGCGCCCTGTTCGGCGCCTGGGTGACCCCGCCGGGCGACTTCACCGTCGCCGGCCGGCGGCAGGCGGTGGACCGGCTGGAGAGCGACCTCGGCCGCCGGCTCGACATCGACCACCACTTCTACAGCTGGGACAAGCCGTTCCCGACCGCCGACGAGCGCTGGGACCTGGAGCAGGGCCGCATCCCGATGATCTCCTGGGGCGACGCCGACACCGCCAGGGTCGCCTCCGGCGCCTTCGACCAGCTGATCCGCGCCCGCGCCGACGCCGTACGCGCGCTCGGCCGGCCGGTGCTGCTGCGCTGGTTCTGGGAGATGGACGGCAGCCGCTACCGGCAGGTGGTCCACTCCCCCGCCCAGTACGTGGCCGCCTGGCGGCACCTGCACACCCTGTTCGCGGAGCAGGGCGCCGGCAACGTCCGCTGGGTGTGGTGCCCGAACGCCTCCGCCTTCGACGACGGCACCGCGCCCCCCTACTACCCGGGCGACGCCTACGTCGACTGGGTCTGCGCCGACGGCTACGACTACCCGTGGACGCGGCTGTCGTTCGCGCAGGTGTTCCAGTCGTTCCACCGGTGGGGGGCGCGCACCGGCAAGCCGCTGATGGTCGGCGAGTTCGGCGCCACGGAGCGCGCCCCCGGCGACAAGGCCCGCTGGCTGCGCGACGCCCACGCGGCCCTCAAGGACCGCTTCCAGCGCATCGCCGCGGTCGTCTACTTCGACGCCAGGCGCCGCTACGACTGGCGGGTGGACACCACCCCGGCCAGCTTCCAGGCGTTCAAGGCGCTCGCCGCG
>DASQWY010000035.1:0-8452 GCA_035640005.1 Actinomycetes bacterium | reverse complement strand
GACGCGGGCACGCAACGGGCACACACGCCCACCCACAACCGGACCTGACCGGGCGCCGCCGGACACGCAACACGGCCCCCGACCATCGTTCCTGCAGGTCAGGGGCCGTCTGGTGCTGGTGCTGGTTGGTAGCCCCGACCGGATTCGAACCGGCGCTACCGCCTTGAGAGGGCGGCGTCCTAGGCCGCTAGACGACGGGGCCGCGGTGCTGGGGTGCCAGGACTCGAACCTAGACTAACGGGGCCAGAACCCGTCGGGCTGCCAATTACCCCACACCCCAAGGAACCGTTCGTGGACCGACGGCCCACGGGCTCGGGGATGATAGCGGCTTCGGGGCCGATCCCTCAACCGTCGTGCCTGGCCAGCTGCTCCAGGCGGGCCATCGACCTGGCCTTGCCGAGCAGCTCCATCGACTCGAACAGCGGCGGGCTGACCAGCTTGCCGGTGATCGCCAGCCGGATCGGCTGGAAGGCGGTCTTCGGCTTGAGCTGCCGCTCCTGCTGCAGGGTGCGCAGGGCGTCCTCGACCGCGGCGGCGGTCCACGGCTCCACCTCCTCCAGCCGCTTGACCGCGTCGGCGAGGAAGGCGCGCCCCTCGTCGGTGAGCACCTTGGCGGCGCCGGCCGGGTCGACCTCGACCTGGTGGTCGAGCAGGAAGCCGACCATGCCGGGCACCTCGTCGAGCCGGGCGACCCGCTCCACCACCAGCGGGGCGGCGCGCTCCAGCAGGGCCGGGTCGGCGTCCCGGAAGCCGGCGGCGTGCACGAACGGGAGGGCGCGGCGGGCGAAGTCGGCCGGCTCCAGCGCGCGCAGGTAGTGGCCGTTCAGCGCCTCCAGCTTCTTGGTGTCGAAGGCGGCCGAGCTGCGCGACACGCGCTCCAGCGAGAACAGCCGCTCCAGGTCGGCGAGGGTGAACAGCTCGGTGTGGTCATCCAGCGACCAGCCGAGCAGCGCCAGGTAGTTGACCATCGCCTCCGGCAGGTAGCCGTCGGCCTGGAAGGCCTGCACCGCCACCTGGTCGCGGCGCTTGGAGAGCTTGCGGCGGTCGGGCCCGACGATCAGCGGCAGGTGGGCGAAGAACGGCGGCTCGGGCTGGCCGAGCGCGCGGAACAGGTGGACCTGCCTTGGCGTGGTCGGGAACAGGTCGTCGCCGCGGATCACGTGGGTGACGGCCATGTCGAGGTCGTCGTGGACGGCCGACAGCAGGTAGGTGGGAATGCCGTTGGCCCGCATGATGACGAAGTCGGTGAGGGTGGCGTTGTCAAAGCGCGTGGTGCCCCTGACGAGGTCCTCCACGACCGTCTCGCCCTCGTTGGGCAGGCGGAAGCGGATCGCCGCGGTGCGGCCCTCGGCCTCGTAGGCGTGGACCTGCTCGGCGGTCAGCGCTCGGCAGTGGCCGTCGTAGCCCTCGACCAGGCGCACGCCGCGGGCCGCGGCCTGCTGGTGCCGCTCGTCGACCTCCTGCTTGGTGCAGTAGCACGGGTAGGCGTCCCCGCGGGCCACCAGAGCGTTGGTCGCCGCCCGGTAGCGGTCCAGCCGCTCGGTCTGCACATATGGCCCGTGCGGCCCGCCCTTCTGGTAGCCCTCGTCCCAGTCCAGGCCGAGCCAGCGCAGCGCGTCGACGATCGCCTGGGCGCCTTCCTCCAGGTTGCGCTCGGTGTCGGTGTCCTCGATGCGGAAGACGAACACGCCGCCGTGGCGGCGCGCGTACAGGTACGAGTAAAGCGCTGTCCTCGCGTTGCCGACATGCAGATAGCCGGTTGGCGAGGGGGCGAACCGGGTTCTCACGGTCTCGCTCATGCCCTGGATGCTACGCGAGTTCGTCTGGAGGCGGTGCTTGGAGGTAAGTTTGGGCTCCCCCAGCTCCACCCTTGGCATCGCCGTACCCCCAACGGTGAGGAGGCCTGCGTGCCCGCATCCGAGGATGGTTCGTCCCTGCGCGTCGGTATGGTCGCGCCGCCGTGGTTCCCGATCCCGCCCAACGGCTACGGCGGGATCGAGGCCATGGTCCACTGGCTGGTCGAGGGCCTGGTCGCCCGCGGCCACCAGGTCGTGCTGATCGGCGCCGGCGTGCCGGCGACCAGCGCCCAATACCTGCAGACCTACGAGGACCCGCCGCTGGACCGGATGGGCACCCCCTTCCCCGAGGTGGTCCACGCCCTGATGGCCGACGAGCACCTCGACGAGCTGCACGTGGACGTGGTCCACGACCACTCCCTGGGCGGGCCGCTGACCGCCCGCGGCCGGCGGGCGCCGACCGTGCTGACCGCCCACGGGCCGGTCACCGGCGAGCTCGGCGAGTACTACCGGCTGCTCAGCCGCCACCACCCGCTGGTGGCGATCTCCGAGTCGCAGCGGGCGATGGGCCCGCACCTGCCGTGGGCGGCCACCGTGTACAACGCCATCCCGGTCGACGACTACCCGTTCGAGACCGAGAAGGACGACTACGTGCTGTTCCTCGGCCGCATGAGCCCGGAGAAGGCCCCGGACCTGGCCATCCGGGCGGCCAGGGAGGCCGGCCGGCCGATCGTGCTGGCCGCCAAGTGCAACGAGCCCGCCGAGCACCAGTACTTCGACGCCCACGTGCGGCCGCTGCTGGGGCCGGACGCCGACTGGTTCGGGCACGCCGACACCGACCAGAAGAAGAAGCTGCTGGCCCGGGCGAGCTGCCTGGTCTTCCCGATCCAGTGGCCGGAGCCGTTCGGCATCGTGCTGGTGGAGGCGATGGCCTGCGGCACCCCGGTGGTCGCCATGCGCCAGGGCTCCGTGCCGGAGGTGGTGGTCGACGGGCTCACCGGCTACGTCTGCGACCAGCTGGCGGAGATGCCGGCCGCCATCGAGCGGGTCGGCGCCCTGGACCCCAAGGCCTGCCGCCAGCACGTGTTCGACTGCTTCGACGTGACCGACATGGTCGACGGCTACGAGGGCGTCTACCGCCGGGCGATCGCCGCGCGGAACTAGCCGGCGGGCTCGGCGACCACCTGGTTGCCGAGCACGCCGATGCCCTCGATCTCGACCTCGACGCGGTCGCCGACCTCCAGCGGGCCGACGCCCGCGGGCGTGCCGGTGAGCACCACGTCGCCGGGCAGCAGTGTCATCACCGAGGTGATGAACGCCAGCAGGCTGGCCACGTCCCGCTCCAGCAGCGAGGTGCGGCTCTGCTGGCGCGTCTCGCCGTTGACCAGGGTGCGGATGGCCAGGTCGCTCGAGTCCAGGTCGGTCTCGATCCAGGGGCCGAGCGGGCAGAAGGTGTCGAACCCCTTCGCCCGCGTCCACTGGCCGTCGGCGGCCTGCAGGTCGCGCGCTGTCACGTCGTTGGCGCAGGTGAAGCCGAGCACGGCCTGCATGGAGCTGGCCGCCTCCAGCCGGCGGACCAGCCGGCCGACCACCACCGCCAGCTCGCCCTCGTAGTCGACCCGGCCCGCCCCCGCGGGGCGCACGATCCCGTCGCCGGGGCCGATCACCGCCGTGGACGGCTTGAGGAAGATGATCGGCTCGGGCGGCACCTCGTTGCCGAGCTCGCGCGCGTGGTCGGCGTAGTTGCGGCCGACGGCGACGACCTTGGTCGGCAGCACCGGGGCGAGCAGGCGGACCTCGGCGCGGGGGAAGCGCTCCCCGGTGTACTGGAACGGCCCGAACGGGTGCGGGCCGACGGCGGCGACGGTCTCGTCCTCGAGGATGCCGAAGCCGACCTCGCCTTCGCGGCCGTAGCGGACGATGCGCATGACTCAGCTCCGCAGCAGCAGGGCCTCAAGGGTGAGGCCGGTCCCGAACGCGAGCGCCACCAGCCACTGCCCGGGCGCGACCTCGCCGGAGCCGAGCAGCGCGTCCAGGACGAACAGGACGGTGGCCGAGGAGCGGTTGCCGCCGTCGGCGAGGACCTCCCAGGACGGGGCGACCTGCGCGTCGCGCAGGCCGAGGCGGCGCTGCACCCGGTCGAGGATCTCCGGGCCTCCCGGGTGGACCGCCCAGTGGGCGACGTCGCCGGCCTGCAGCCCCCTGGACGCCAGCAGGTCGGCGACCAGCGGGCCGACCGCCCGCTCGACCAGCACCGGCACCCGCGGCGACAGCGACATGTGGAAGCCGTCGTCGTCGATCAGCCAGCCCATGCGCCCCTCGCTGGACGGGACGGTGACCGCGTTGGCGGCCACCAGCTCCGGTCCCGGCCCGTCGGGCCCGACCACCGCGGCGGCCGCGCCGTCGCCGAACAGCGACTGGAAGACGGCGTGCTCGTGGCTGGTGGCCGGCTGCAGGTGCAGGGTGCACAGCTCGACGCAGGCGACCAGGGCGCGGTCGCCCGACGCCTCCACCAGCGCGGCCGCGGTGCGCAGCGCCGGCAGCGCCGCGTAGCAGCCCATGTGGCCGATGGCGAGCCGGCGCACCCGCCCGCCGAGGCCGAGGTCGTCGGCCAGGTGGACGTCGAGCCCGGGCCCGGCGTAGCCGGTGCAGGAGACGGCCAGCAGGTCGCCGACTGCCGCGCCCGGCCCGGCGCGTTCCAGCGCCCGCCTGGCCGCCTCGGCGCCGAGCTCGCGGGCGGCCGGGGTGTAGGCGCGCATCCGCTCGGCGGTGGTCGGCGCGTCCGGCCGGTCCTGGTAGAAGGGCGGGCCGATCACCGACGCCCGGCGCTCCACCCCGCTGGCCCTGAACACCTCCACCCACGCTGGGTCCCAGCCCGGCTGCTTGGCGAAGAAGTCGCCGACGATGTCGGCCTGCTTGAACACGTTGGCCGGCAGCGCCGTGCCGATGGCCTGGATCCGCGCGGTCATGCGGTCGCCTTTCGGTAGTGGCCCAGGTAGGAGGCGCGCCGGCCGGGGCCGGTGGTGAACTCGGGCACAGCGGCTTGCCGCCCGAGCAGGCCCCGAATCACGTGGCCGGGGCGGATCCGCGGGAGGAGGCCGGAGAAGCTCACCGCCCGCAGGCCGGCGTCGCGGCACAGCCGGTCGATCTCGGCGGGCCGGATGAACAGCCGCCAGTCGTGGGTGCCGCGGGGGATCAGGCCGAGCAGCCGCTCGGCGCCGAACAGGGCGGTGAGGTACGCCCAGGCGGTGCGGTTGATGGTGTCGAAGGCGAGGCTGCCGCCGGGCGCCAGCACGCGGGCGAGCTCGCCGATCGTGGCGGGCAGGTCGGGCACGTGCTCGAGGACGTCGGCGGCGACCACCGCGTCGAAGGCGGCGTCCCGGAACGGCAGCCGCTCCAGCCGGCCGGCCGCCGGCCGGAACCGCTCCCCCACCGCCCGCCTGGCCACCTGCAGGCTGCCCTGCGAGCGGTCGAGCCCGACCACGGTGGCGCCGGCGCCGGCCAGCCCCTTGGCGACCAGCCCACCGCCGCAGCCGGCGTCCAGCACCAGCCGGCCGCGCAGGTCGCCGAGGGCGGCCAGGAAGAACCGCAGGCGGGTGCCGTTCATCGCGTGGAGCATGGCGGCGGGCCCGGCCGGGTCCCACCACAGCTCGTCGATCCCCTCGTAGTACTCGTTGTCGATCGTGACCCGGGCGGGCGCCACCGGCCGGGTCCGGTCGACCTTCATGCGCCGAGCTCCACGCGGCCCAGCCACTGCAGGGTGGCGTCGTGGGAGGGCGGCAGCAGCAGCCCCGCATAGGCGTCGCGCAGCAGCCGCTCGACCGGCGCGCCGCGCAGGTAGGCGCTGCCGCCGGCGGTGCGCAGCGCCAGCCCGCAGACGTCCACGGCGGTCTGGCAGACGAACAGCTTGGCCGCGGCCATGCGGCCGTAGTGGGCGGAGGCGTCGGGGTCGGGCGGCGCGGCGACCGCCGCCAGCAGCCTGGCGCGGGCGGCGTCCAGGCGCATGCGCATCTCCCCGACCGCCTGCTGCACCCCGGGCAGCTCGGCCAGCCCCTGGCCGAGCCCCTCGTTGCGCCGCCCCGGCAGGGTGCCGACCACGTGCCCGTAGGCGGCCTCGGCGGCGCCCAGGCAGACGCTCGCGAACGACGGCCACGACCAGTGGGAGCCGGACAGGAAGATGGTGGCCATCGGGAAGCCCTGGCCGACCACGCACTCGGGCGGGACCTCCAGGTCATCGACGGCCACGACCTCGCTGCCGGTGGCCCGCATGCCCATCGCCCGCCAGCGGCCCAGCACGCGGACGCCGCGCTCGGGCTTGGGCACCAGGAAGCCGATCGGCTCGCGGCCCGCGTCGGTCTCCACCGCGGCCGACAGGAACAGGTGGGTCGCCCGCGGCCAGCCGGTGAAGAACGTCTTCACCCCGCGCAGCCGCCAGCCGCCGCCCGGCAGCGGCGTGGCCGTGGTCGCCTGGTACCACCAGTTGCCGCCCGACTGCGGCTCGGAGAAGCCCCCGGCCAGCAGCGCGCCGCCGCCGACGACCTGCTCGAGGAACGGCTCCACCCGCCCGCGCAGGAACTCGGCCAGCAGGCCGATCCCGTGCAGGTGCATGTTGACCGCCAGGGCGGTGGCGGGCGAGCCCTGCGCCAGCCGGGCCTGCGCGGCGACCAGGTCCAGGGCGCCGGCGCCCATGCCGCCCAGCTCGGCCGGGACGGTGATCGCCGTGTAGCCGCTGGCCACCAGCTCGTCGATGTCCTCGTGGCAGAATGCGTCGTGCTCGTCGTAGCCGGCCGCGCGGCCGGCGAGCGCGGGCGCGAGCTTGGCGGCCAGGTCCACGACGTCCTGGCGCGGCTCGGTGGGTCGCTGGGGCTGTGGCATGCGGGCTCCTGGCGGCGGGATCTGCCCGGGGTAGGGTACCGGGCGTGTCCTCTCCCGTGCTCGATCTGCTGCTGGAGGCCGCCCGCTGGCGGCCGCCCGCCCCGGACGCGGCGGTGGAGGTGCTGCCGCCGCCGGCGGGACCGGTCGACGCGGTGCTGGCCTTCACCGCCCACCACGTGGTCGCCGCCGACCTGGACCCGGCGCTGGTGCTGGCGCGGCTGCCACCCGGCGACCTGACCGCGCCGATGAGCGCGGGCTTCCTGGCCTGGCTCGGCGAACGGCTCGGCAGCCGGCCCGGCACGCTGGACATGGTGATGGCGGCCGGCGGCCTCGCCGGCGCTCCCCCGCTGGCGCTGGTCCCCGGACCGGACCCGGCCGCGCACCCGCGGGTGGGCAGGGCGGCCCGCTACCGCACCGGCCTGGAGGTGCTCGCCGACCCCGACGGGGCCGGGGTGCTGGTGCTGGGGCGCGGCCTCGCCGGCCGCCGCGAGCTGGCCTTCGAGGTCGACCCCGAGCGCCGCGGGCGCGGCCTCGGCCGCCGCCTGGCGCTGGCGGCCCGCCACCGCACCCCGCCGGGCAAGCCGCTGTTCGCCCAGGTGGCGCCCGGGAACGTCGCCTCGGTGCGGGTGCTGCTGGCGGCCGGCTTCCGGCCGATCGGCTCGGAGGTGCTGTTCCACCGCGGCAACTGGCCCGTCGACTGAGAAAACTGCGTGCCAGCGCCGGCCCGGCCTGGTGAAATGCGGCCATGGAAGGCTACCGGCCGGAGACCTACGGCGACCGCATCGCCGACGTGTACGACCAGTGGTACGGCGACCGGCCCGGCCTGGACGACTGCGTCGAGCTGCTGGCCGCGCTGGCCGGGCCCGGCCCGGTGCTGGAGCTGGGGATTGGCACCGGCCGGGTGGCGCTGCCGCTGGCCGCCCGCGGCCAGCGGGTGCACGGCGTCGATGCCTCCGAGGCGATGGTCGCGCGGCTGCGGGCCAAGCCGGGCGGCGAGGCGGTCCAGGTCACCGTCGGCGACCTCGGCGAGGTGCCGGCCGAGGGGCCCTTCTCGCTGGTGTTCGTGGTCTTCAACACGTTCTTCTGCCTGCTGACCCAGGACGACCAGGTGCGCTGCTTCGCGCGCGTGGCCGAGCGGCTGGCGCCGGGCGGCGCCTTCGTGGTGGAGGCGTTCGTGCCCGACCCGAGGCGGCTGGCCCAGCTCCAGGAGCTCACCGTCGACCAGGTCGGCGCCGACCGGGTGGTGCTGTCGGCCACCCGCCGCGACCCGGTCGGCCAGCGCATCGACTCCCAGCACTTGGTGCTGGGGGCGGACGGGATCCGCATGCAGCCGGTCGCGATCCGCTACGCCTGGCCGGCGGAGCTGGACCTGATGGCCCGCCTGGCCGGGCTGCGCCTGCGCGACCGCTGGGCCGGCTGGCGCCGCGAGCCGTTCAGCGCCGACAGCAGCGCGCACGTGTCGGTGTACGAGCGGGCGTGACGGCCGTGGACGACGCGCTGGCGCTGGCCGACTACCGCCGCCGGGTGGTGCAGCTGTACCTGGCCGAGCCGCTGGACGGGGAGGCTGGCGCCGCCGCCTTCCGGGCCGGCCGCGACCGGCTGTTCGCCGAGCACCCGCAGTCGGCGCTCACCCCGGCGCAGCGGCGGCGGTTCCAGGGGCTGGCCTGGTTCCCCTACGACCTGGCCGCGCGGGTCGAGGGCCGGCTGGCGCCGCCGGGCGGCGGGGAGCTGGCGATCGACACCGGCGGCGAGGACGGCGTGGTCCGCTACCGGCGCATCGG
>DASQWY010000034.1:0-5957 GCA_035640005.1 Actinomycetes bacterium | reverse complement strand
CCGGCTGGCTGCTAGGCCTGCCCGTGCCGTTGCTGCTGATCTGGGCGCCGGGCTGGGGCTGGGTGGTCGCCGCCAACGTGCTGCTCGGCCTCAACCAGGGGCTGTGCTGGTCGACCACGGTGATCATGAAGATCGACCTGGCCGGACCTGAACGCCGCGGGCTGGCGATGGGCCTCAACGAGGCCGCCGGCTACGGCGCGGTCGCGCTCACCGCCTACCTGACCGGGCTGCTCGCGGCCGGCTACGGCCTGCGGCCCGAGCCGTTCTACCTCGGCCTGGCCTACGCCGGCCTCGGCCTGGGCCTGTCGGCGCTGCTGGTGCGCGAGACCCGCCGCCACGCCCGCTACGAAGGCGCCCGTCACGAGGCCGACACCGCCGGGCTCGGCACCGAACCGCCGGTGCGCCAGGTCGTGCTGCTGACCAGCTTCCGGGAGCGGGCGTTGTCGGCGGCCAGTCAGGCCGGCATGGTCAACAACCTCAACGACGGGCTGGCGTGGGGCGTGTTCCCGCTGTTCTACGCCAGGGCCGGCCTGCAGGTCGGGCAGATCGGGGTGCTCGCCGCCACCTACCCCGCGGTGTGGTGCCTGGGCCAGCTCCTCACCGGCCCGCTGTCGGACCGGTGGGGCCGCAAGGGACTGATCGTCGGTGGGATGTGGCTGCAGGCGACCGCGCTCGGGCTGGTCGCAGCCTCCTCCAGCTTTGGGCCGTGGCTGGCCGGTGCCGTGCTGCTGGGGGCGGGCACGGCGATGGTGTACCCGACGCTGCTGGCCGCCGTCGGCGACGTCGCCCACCCGGCCTGGCGGGCGTCGGCGGTCGGCGTCTACCGGCTGTGGCGTGACGCCGGCTTCGCCGCCGGGGCGCTGCTGGCCGGGATCGCCGCCGACCTGGCCGGCCTGGCCGCCGCGATCTGGCTGGTCGCCGCCCTCACCGGCCTGTCCGGGCTGGTCGTCGCCGTGCGCATGTACGAGACCCACCGGCCGGCGGTCCAGCCGTGAGCGCCGGCCACGGCCGTCGGCCGTTGCGGTTCGCGACCTTCCTGGCGCCCATCATGCTGCCGGTGTACCAGTTCCTGGCCGACCGGGTCGCCGGCCGGCTCGGCCGGCCCGTCGAGCTGGTGGTCGGCACCTCGTTCCGCCAGTTCGAGCGGGGTGAGGCCGACCTCGGCGTGATCTGCGGGCTGCCGTACGTGTGGCTGGCCGCCCGCCGGCCCGCACCTGTCGAGCCGCTGGCCGCTCCGGTGCTGGCCGGCGAGCGGTACGCCGGCCGGCCGGTCTACTACTCCGACGTGATCGTGCACCGCGACAGCCCCATCGGCCGGCTGGAGCAGCTGCGGGGCTGCTCGTGGGCCTACAACGACCGGGCGTCCCACTCCGGCTACACGGTCACCCTGCACACGCTGGTGCGCATGGGCGCCCGACCGGGGTTCTTCGGCCGGGTGGTCAGGGCCGGCTTCCACGAGCGCGCGCTCCAGCTGGTTGCCCGCGGTGCGGTCGACGCCTCCGCGATCGATTCGCAGGTGCTGGCCATGGCCCTGCGCGACCAGCCGCACCTGGCCGCCAGCCTCAGGACCATCGGCGCGCTCGGGCCGTCGACCATCCAGCCGGTCGTCGCCGCCGCCCACCTGCCCGAGCGGACCAAGACCGTTGTCCGGGACACGCTGCTGGAGCTGGCAGGCGACGAGGCGGCCAGGGCCGCGCTGCGCCACGGCCTCATCGAACGCTTCGTGGCCGTCCACGACACCGCCTACGACGACATCCGGGCCATGCTCGCCACCGTCCAGGCCGCCGGCTACACCACCCTGCGCTGACGCCAGGCGGGTCCACCTCGACCCGCGCGCCGCCCCGTGAGGGCCGCCCGGGTCGCGTCGGTTCAGGGGCCGAGCCGCAACGGGTCGGGGCCGGGGTCACCGCCGCTGGCGCGGACCGCCAGCCGGTCCAGGTAGTGCGACCAGCCGGCCTGGTGGGTGGGGACCTCGCCGGGGGGCAGGTCGCGGTGGGTGAGGCGGACCAGTGTGCCGTCGCCCTGTGGGATCAGCTCGACCTCGACCACGCTGGAGCCGGGTGGCAGCGGGCTGTGCTCGATGTCCCAGCCCCAGGTGAACACGATCCGCCGGGGCGGGTCGACCTGCAGGAAGCGCCCGGTGGCCCAGCCGTCGCCACGCACGTTCATGCGGAACACGCCTCCCGGGCGCGGGTCGAGCTCGGCCTCCAGCCCTTGCCACTGCAGCCAGCGCCGTGGGTCGACGAAGAACCCGAAGACCGTCTCCGGGGAGGCCTCGACCCGGCGCTCGACGACGAGTGGGCCGCCGGCCGGCCTCATCGTGGCTGCTCAGGCTCGGGCTCGGGCTCGGTCGCCTCGGCCAGCTCGGCGAGCCGGTCGAGCTGGTTGGTCCACATCTGCTCGAGCAGGACGGCGAAGGGCTGCAGCGCCTGGCGGTTGGCCCGGTAGAACCGCCTGGTCCCGTCGGGGCGCACCAGGATCAGGCCCGCGCGCCGCAGCACACCGAGGTGCTGGGAGACCGCCCCGAAGCTGATGGCGAAGTGCGAGGCGATCTCGGAGGCCGAGCGTTCCTCGTCCCAGACCAGCCGCAGGATCTCCCGACGGCGCGGCTCGGTGATCATCGACACCGCGTCCATGCGGCCAACTTTAGCAGAGACTGAAGCTTGCGCCTCCGGAATGCACGGGCTATTTTAGCGACTGCTAAAGTTCAAGTCTGGGGCTGAGGCACCCTGACCGAGGAGGCGCCGATGGCCGACATCGCCATCCAGATCGACACCACCGCCGACCCAGCCGCCGCCTACACGGCGCTGACCACGACCGATGGGGTGGCTGGCTGGTGGACCACCCGCAACCAGACCAGCGGGACGGTCGGCGAGGTCGACCGGATGTGGTTCCCGGACGCACCCATGGCCTGGGAGCTCCGGGTCGACGAGGCGGTTCCCGGCAAGGTCCTGGCCCGTCACTGCGTCGGCGGCCCCCCGCAGTGGATCGGCACGGACGTCCGCTTCGCCCTCGAGTCGGCGCCGCAGGGCGGTGCCAGGATCCTGCTCGACCATACCGGCTTCGCACAGGTCGACGAGATGTTCCGCATCGTCACCCTCGGATGGGCGCAGATGCTGCTCCACCTCAAGCAGTACCTGGACAGCGGCCAGCCGGCGCCGTTCTTCAGCTTCTGACCCACAATCCGGTCCTCCGCCTGGCTGGCGGGATGCCCTGCGCGCCGGTCGTGCACGGGTACGCGCCCGCCCGCGTCGACCGCCAACGTCGCCGCAGTGGGACGTCGCTGGACTCGGGATAACGGTGGCAGTGGCCTGATCGAGCCGAACTGGTAATTGTCTAGCGTTCCCGCCGAAACGGTCTTGCGCGGGTTCTGTGACCAGCCCCTTCCAGACTCCTGCTCAGCAACCAGGAAGCGTGGAGTACGGAGGGGGGCCATCGTGCGCCCTGTCGGCCGGGGAGGCCACGTACTCGCTGTCCTGGCAGTCGCCCCACCACAAGGAGGAAGAACATGAGGCGAAAGCTCTTGGTGCCAATCCTGGCGCTTGCCGGTCTGCTGGCCACAGCCGTTCCGGCCCACGCGGACGGTCCACCTGCTGGTGGCATCACCGGCTCGCATGGCCGCATCACCAGGACCATCTACCACCCCACCAACCGCGCCTGGTTCGTCCAGATAGCCGTCGACACCCACTTCGGGTACAACGGCGTGGCTGATGCTGACGCCGATTTCGTCAGCCCGGTTGGACGCATCAGCAAAGGCCAAGGCGCAGCAAGCGTCCAGCTCGATATGCTCCGTCTGGGCTATGCCTCGGCCAGGCCGGTGGTCGATGATTGCCGGCCCGTCACGGGACAGCCGCGTGACCGCAACAACGGTCGGTCTCCGTGTGACCCGTTGAACTCAACCGCTGACTATGAGCCGGACGTCAGCACAGTCCTGGGCTCGGGTGACTGGGTGGCGGTTGACTGTCGAGTTGCCTCGAGGGCGTTCTTCTCTGTCCGCTGGCAAGACGGGCAGCTCACGCGGTTCTCGGCGCGGTCCGACTACGTTGCCGCTGACCTGAGTGGCTGCCGCGCCGACCTCAAGGTCGACAAGTTCGCCACCCAGGGAACGGAGGACAAGACCACCTACACCGCTCCCGGTGACGAGTTCGCCTACCAGATCAACGTGACCAACGGCGGGCCGGACCCGGCCGAGGGGATCGTCCTGGTCGACGCCTGGCCGGTTGGTCTGGATGCTCCGACCAGCCTTGAGGCCGGCTGCAGCTTCGACGCCGCCACCCGGCAGATCACCTGCGACGTTGGCACCATCCAGCCAGGGTTCATGCGCATCCTGCTCCTCGGCGCCCGCACCAACGCTGCCGCGACCGGCACGCTCAGCAACACGGCCACGGTGGGTGCGGTCACCTTCGATCCCATCCAGACCAACAACAGCGACACCTTCGGGCTTGCACCCGCCTAGCTCCAAGGAGTCTTGGCCGTTCCTCCTCAAAGAACGGCCCAGTCCTTGGCGGTCCCAGGATCGATCGTGGTGCGGGCCGGGGCGGGATGCCCGGCATACTTCGCGTCATGCCTGGGAACTCTGTCCGTGTAGGCCGATGGCGGATCGGGCACTGACGCTGGCGGGTGAGGGCAATGGCCGACATCTGGCTCGGGATCCTGCTGATCCTCGGTATCGATCTGCTCCTGCTCGGTCTGGTGGGCGCGATCATCTTCGTGGCGTTCACGGGCTTGGGTTGCTGGCAGGACCGACGGCAGGCGCGCCGCTTCGCCGAGGCCATGGCGCGCAGCGAATTCGAAAGGGCCGAAGCCGTCGCGCGGAACGCCTTCCAGGCAGCTGGCCGGACCGACCTCCCCGTGTGAGTGAGGCGCACAGGACGCCCGATGGACGCGTTGGGCATCCTGCGGAGCGCCCGCTGGCCTCCACGCTTGGCCGGTCTCGGCATCACTGCAGGCGGACGCGGTGCAACCAGAAGGCCAGCAGCGCGGCGTCGCCGAGCACCTCCACCCGCTCGCTGTCGGCCGGCAGCCGCCGGTAGAAGACCAGCAGCACGTCGGCGAGCGGGCCGCGCAGCGCGACGGTGGCCCTCTCGTGACCGCGACGCCAGGTGAAGCCCTCCGACCCGAGCTCGATGAGCCACTCGGCCGACAGCCCGGGGTCGGTGTCGGTGGCGTGCAGGTGGATGGTCTCGCCGGCGCCGCGCAGCTCCGCCAGCGACGGCGTGGCGCTTCGGACCATCGGATCGCTGATCAGCTGCAGCAGCTCGTCGATGGCGTCGGCGGCCAGCTCCGGCGCGACGGCGTAGTCGGCGTTCACCGTGCCGGCGGCGTCGGCCCGGTGTACCACCAGGTCGAGCGCGGCCCGCCGCGCCCAGAAGCCGGTGGGCTGCTGGTGCACCCAGACCTGCGCCCGGGCGTCGGGGCCGGCCCGGCGCAGCGTCTCGGCGAACCGCGTGGCCCCTTCGGCCAGCCAGGCGTCCAGCGCGTCGGGGTCGTTCTCGGCCGGACCGGCCACCTCCGGGACCTGCTTGGCCGGTTCGACGATGGCCGTGTCGGTCCGGACGGCGGTCTCGGTCGCACGGAGGTTGCCGCCGACGTGCCGCAGGAGCTGGGCGAGGGTCCAGTCGGGCGTGGTCGGCACGGTCACCGACAGGTCGGCGTCCTCCACGACCTTGCGGAGCAGGTCGGTCTGGGTGACGACTTCGTCGCAGTAGCGGTCGTGGGCCAGCAGCGTCGTTCGCCTCCACTTCGGGCTCGGGGGCGTCATCTTAGCGGCAGGCCGTGACGTCCCGGGTTGTTGTCCCCATCCCCTACTATCGGGCGTGATGGAGACGAGCAAGCCGGTCCTGCTGACGGTCGACGACGACCCGGGGATCTCGCGCGCGGTCGCGCGCGACCTGCGACGGCGCTACGGGCAGGGCTACCGGATCGTGCGGACCGAGTCGGGGCCGCAGGCACTCGAG
>DASQWY010000033.1:0-4764 GCA_035640005.1 Actinomycetes bacterium | reverse complement strand
GAGCCGGACGGCTCGGCGCTGGCGCGGGCCGCCGCCCGCCTCGACCGGGCCGTCCGCGACCGCTTCGGCCCCAGCGGCTACCAGCGGCACCCGGGCGGCGGCGGCCCGGACGTGGCGGTGGCCTGGCTGGCGCCGCCGTTTCAGCCGCCGGACCCCGCGGTGCTGGCCGCGCTGGACCGCAGCGGGCGGCGCCTGACCGTCAGCGGCGCCGGCGCGGTCCCCGGGTCGCCGTGGCTGCGCGGCGACCCCTGGACCCCGGCGACCGCCACCCTCGCCCTGGCCGAGCTGAGCTCGGGGGATCCGGCTGGCGCCCGGCGGCTCGGCTGGCTGCTGGACCACCGGACCGCCCTTGGCGCCTTCCCCGAGCGGGTCGGCCGGCGCACCGGCGCCCCGCGGTCGGTCGCTCCGCTCGGCTGGACCTGCGCGCTGGTCCTGCTCGCCCTTGTCAGCCGGGAGGACCCGGCCCCGGTCCCGTGACGTCGCCGGCCGGGGCGCCGGTCGCGCCCGCCTCCCCGGGCGGGTGGTCCGGGGTGGCGCCGCCGGCGCCGGGGACGACCGGCACGCCGGGCGGGTGGATGCCGGCGGCGCGCTCGCGGGCGGCGAGCTGCTCGTCCAGCAGCACCCGCATGGCCGCGGCGACCGGGATCGCCATCAGCGCGCCGATCAGGCCGAGCGCGGTCGCGCCGATCAGCCCGGCCATCAGCACCGCGGCCGCGCCCAGGTCGACCGTGGAGCGCAGGATGCGCGGCGCGATCAGGTAGTTCTCGACCTGCTGGTAGACCAGGAAGAAGATGGCCATGACCACGGCGGCCGGCCACACGCCCTTGGCGAACAGGGTCACCACCACGCCCATGACCGCGCCGAGGGTCGCCCCCACCATCGGGATCAGGTCGAACAGGGCGACCAGGAACGCCAGCGGCACCGGGAACGGCACCCGCAGCGCCTCGAAGGCGACGAACGAGGCGAACCCGGCGACGATCGAGATCAGGATGTTGCCGATCATGTAGCCGCCGACCTTGTCGACCACCACCTCCACGACCTGCTGGCTGCGGGCGCGGCGCTCGACCGGGAACAGCCGCACCAGGCCGTGCTCCAGCCGCGGCAGGTCGGCCATGAAGTAGATCGTCAGCACCAGCACGGTGAGGGTGGAGAAGACCGCGCCGAACAGCAGCCCGGTGAAGCCGAGCAGCCCGGTGCCGACCTTGGCCGGCAGGGTCCGCGCCAGCGACTGCAGCTGGTCGGTGAGGTGGAAGCGGCTGTTCAGGTCCCGGAACTGCGCCGAGCGGGCCTGCAGCCTGGTCACGTAGCCGGGCAGGTCGTCCAGCAGGCCGCGGAACTCGCTGACCAGCTGCGGGATCACCGACACCAGGAAGCCCACCACCAGGCCCAGGGCGAGCAGGAAGATGATCGCCACCGCCTGGCCGCGCCGCATCCCGCGGCGCGCCAGCCAGCGCACCGCCGGGTCCAGGCTGACGGCGATGAACACCGCCACCAGCGCCCGCACCAGCACGTCGCGGGCGGCGATCACCGCCTGCAGCCCCAGCTGGGTCAGGGTCCAGCCCACGCCGAAGAACACGCCGAAGCGGATCAGGCTGGCCGGGCGCATGTCCAGGCGCGGGCCGTCGGGCATGGCGTCCTCCCACTGCAAGGCCGGACTGGAACCCTACACCGGCGCCGCCGGCCCGTCCCGCCGTCCCGCCCGGCCGCCCGGGCGCGTAGCATGACCGCATGGACCGGCGCATCTTCGGGCTCGAGAACGAGTACGGGGTGACCTGCACGTTCCGGGGCCAGCGCCGGCTGTCCCCCGACGAGGTCGCCCGCTACCTGTTCCGCCGGGTGGTCTCCTGGGGCCGCTCCTCCAACGTCTTCCTGGAGAACGGCGCCCGGCTGTACCTGGACGTCGGCTCCCACCCCGAGTACGCCACCCCCGAGTGCGACTCGGTGGAGGAGCTGGTCACCCACGACAAGGCCGGCGAGCGGATCCTGGAGAGCCTGCTGGCCGCCGCCGAGGCGCGCCTGCACGAGGAGGGCATCGCCGGCCAGATCTTCCTGTTCAAGAACAACACCGACTCGGCCGGCAACTCCTACGGCTGCCACGAGAACTACCTGGTCTCCCGCTACGGGGAGTTCCAGCGCCTGGCCGACGTGCTGATCCCCTTCTTCGTCAGCCGCCAGATCCTCTGCGGCGCCGGCAAGGTGCTGGCCACCCCGCGGGGCGCGGTCTTCTGCATCGCGCAGCGGGCCGAGCACATCTGGGAGGGGGTGTCGTCGGCCACCACCCGCTCCCGGCCGATCATCAACACCCGCGACGAGCCGCACGCCGACGCCGAGCGCTACCGGCGCCTGCACGTGATCGTCGGCGACTCCAACATGTCGGAGTGGTCGGCGTTCCTCAAGGTCGGCGCCACCGACCTGGTCCTGGCCATGGTCGAGGAGGCCACCGTCCTGCGCGACCTGACCCTGGAGAACCCGATCCGGGCGATCCGGGAGATCTCCCACGACATGACCTGCCGCCGCAAGGTGCGGCTGGCCAATGGCCGCGAGGCCAGCGCCCTGGAGATCCAGCGCGAGTACTTCGAGAAGGCCGCCCGCTTCGTCGACCGCCGCGACGCCGGCGAGACCGCCAAGAAGGTCGTGGACATGTGGGGGCACGTGCTGGACGCGATCGAGAGCCAGGAGCTGGACCGCATCGGCCGGCAGGTCGACTGGGTCACCAAGTACCTGCTGATCGAGCGGGCGCGGGCGCGCGACAACCTGCCGCTGACCCACCCCAAGGTCGCGCTGATGGACCTGACCTACCACGACGTCAACCGCAAGCGCGGCCTGTACTACCTGCTGGAGCGGGCCGGGGCGGTCGAGCGGGTCTGCGACGACCGCGCCATCGACCGGGCCACCCAGGAGCCGCCGCAGACCACCCGCGCCAGGCTGCGGGGCGAGTTCATCCGCCAGGCCAAGGAGCGCCGCCGCGACTACACCGTGGATTGGGTCCACCTGAAGCTCAACGACCAGGCCCAGCGCACCGTGCTGTGCAAGGACCCGTTCAGGGCGCACGACGACCGCGTGGACAAGCTGATCGCGAGCATGTGAGTCAGCCGCTGGCGACGGTGCGCTCGGCGGGTCGAGGCCCCGGCACCTCGGCCGGTGGGACCCGACCCCGCCGCCTGGCGCGCCAGCCGAGCAGCAGGGCCAGGAACGCCAGGCCGTAGCGGGCGGCGAAGCCGGCGAGGGTGTCGACCAGGTCGCGGGCGGCCGACGGCGCGGCCGCGGGGCCGACCGCGGGCGGGCCGGCCGGCACCATCGGCACCAGCGTCACCGACAGGGTGACCGCGACCAGGCTGGTCAGGCCCCACGGCACCACCGCCACGATGCCGAGCAGCGGCAGCTCGTGCCAGTAGAACACCCACGGCGTCAGCAGCAGGTAGGCCAGGAAGAAGGCGGCCAGCCGCGGCCAGGGGTCCTCGCCGGCCCGCAGGCGCCTGGCGACCAGCACGAACGCCACCACGATGCCGGCGATGGCCAGCTGGCGGCCGAGCCGGGCACCGTCGGCGAACGCCCGCGACCCGCTCACCCCCAGCAGCGGCAGCGCGGCGGTCAGCAGCCGCCGCACCAGGTTCGGCGGGCTGCCGCTGGAGAAGTGGCCGCTCACGTCGACCGCGCTGGTGAACAGCTTGCCGCCGGCACCGGCGAACGGCAGGTAGGCCAGCGCGGTGAGGGCCGCGCCGGCCAGCCCCAGCAAGGCGACGGTCGCCGCCCTGGCCGCCGGCCGCGCGTGCCTGGCGGCCAGCCACAGCGCGTACAGGGCGGCCAGCGGGCCCATGTACACCTTCACCAGGAAGCAGCCGACCAGCAGCAGGAACGCCAGCAGGAAGCGGCCGCGCCGGTGGGCCAGCACGGCGCCGGCCAGCACCAGCAGCAGCAGCGCGTCGACGTGGGCCGACATCGGGATCGCCTGCAGCACCATCGGGTTCCAGCCGATCAGCAGCAGCGGCCAGCGCGGGTCCTGGCCGCCGCCGGGCGCCGCCCGCGCCAGCACCCAGATCGCCGCCAGCTCGGCCGCGGTCAGCAGCAGCTTCATCCACACCACCCAGGCGAGCAGGCTCGGCCCGGCCGCGGCCGCCACCAGCCGCAGCAGCAGCAGGAACGGCGGCCCGTAGACCGGCCCGAACAGCCGCCACGACCAGAACGGGTGCCACGGGTCCAGCGGGTGCTGGTCGGGGAACGACAGGTAGGGGTTGGCGCCGTAGGCGGACTGCACCTTGCCGTAGAAGGAGTAGGCGAACACGTCCTTGGAGGCGACCGGCGGAACCAGCAGCGCCAGCAGGTGCAGCGCCGCCACCCCGGCCAGCAGCAGCGCCCAGCCCGGCCGGCGGCCGCGGCGCCACTGCCAGACGGCCAGCCCGAACGAGGCCATCGACACCACCCAGAACGGCGTCACCAGCCCCTGCGGGCGCAGCTCGACGTCGAAGTCGTGGTTGGTCGGCAGCCGGTGCATGGCCACGAACTTCGGCGCCAGCGGCAGCACCAGGAACAGCCCGACCCCCAGCCCGATCCCGGCCAGGCAGCCCAGGAACACCGCCCGGTCCCCGGGTCGCCTCACGCTCCCCCTCCCTGATCCTCCGGGGCACCCGTGCCGGGTTCCCCGGACCCCTCCAGGGCCATCCGGCCGGCCAGGGTGCCGGCGGCGGCGGCGGCGGCGAAGAACGCCGGGTCCTGGTCGGGGCCGCGACCCATGGAGGTGACCTCCAGGCCCCAGGCGGCCAGCAG
>DASQWY010000032.1:0-6101 GCA_035640005.1 Actinomycetes bacterium | reverse complement strand
GCCCGACCTGCGCGCCCGCATCCCCTGGGCGGCGATCGGCGGCCCCTCGATCGCCGGCGAGGTGGCGGCGCGGCGCGACACCTGCGTGGTGTTCACCGGTCGCGAGCAGGCGGCGCTTGACCGGCTGGCCGCGACCTTCCGTACCGGCAGCTACCACGTCTGGACCTCGACCGACATGGTGGGGGTCGAGGTGTCGGCGGCGCTGAAGAACTGCTACGCCCTCGGCGTCGGCTTCGCCGAGGGGGTGCTGGACCGCCTCGGCCAGGGGGCAGACCCCGACCGCAACCACAACTTCGAGGCGGCCCTGTTCGCGCAGGCGGCGGCCGAGATCGCCCAGATGGTGCGGCTGCTGGGTGGCAGGCCGGAGACGCCCTGGGGCCTGCCCGGCGTCGGGGACATGTTCGTGACCAGCACCGGCGGCCGTAACTTGCGGGCCGGCCGCCTGATCGGCTCGGGCCTGCGGTTCGCGGACGCGCGGGCGCGGATGGGCGGGGTCACCCTGGAGGGCGCGGCGGCGATCCAGACCATCGGCGGGGCGCTGCCCAAGCTGACCGACCGCGGGGTGATCGCGGCGGCGGACTTCCCGCTGCTGCGCAACCTGCACGCGGTGCTCGCCGAGGACCAGCCGCTGCAGGTCCCCTGGCCGAGCTTCTTCGGCGGCGAGGCCCTGGCCGCGGCGGCGGGTCAGCGCGGGCCGTAGGCTGCCAGGAACACGCGGACCCCGGCGTCGGCGAAGCGGTCCAGGTCGGCCGCGTCCACCGGCTGCTCGTCGCCGCAGAACATGGCCCGGTCCAGCGGCACCGACAGGACCAAGAAGGCGAAGTGGTTGGCGGCCAGCACCGGGTCGTCCAGGCGCAGCAGCCCCCGGTCGGCGAGCTGCCGCAGCGATGCCGCCAGGGTGGCGACGGTGCGCTCGGGGGCGCGCCGGTAGTAGGCGCGGGCCAGCTCGGGAAAGCGGCCGGCCTCGCCGATGATGAGCCGGCGCAGCTGCAGCACCGACGGCTGCATGACGAAGGCGACATAGCGGCGGGCGAGCGCGCCCAGGTCCCGCTCCAGGTCCTCGGCGCCCGCCAGGGTAGCCGCCACCACCGGGGCGAACTCCTCGGCCCGGTCGGCGATGCCCAGGATGATCTCGCCGAACAGCTGCTCCTTGTCAGCGAACTGCTTGTAGACCGTCTGCTTGGAGACCGCGGCCAGCGCCGCGACCTCGTCCATGCTGGTGCCCTGGTAGCCGTTGCGCAGGAACAGCGTGGTGGCCGCCTCCATGATCGCCCGGCGCTTGCGGCCCGAGCGGCTCTCCTCGTCCATGGCTCCCTCCTCGTTGCCAGCATAGTACTAGACAGTCCAGTACCCTGCGTAGTACTGTACCGTCCAGTACTCCAGATGACGGGAGGTCGTGGGATGGCCAGGACGGTGACGAGGCCGGCGGTGCCCTCCAGGACGACCCGCAGGCTGCTTGCCTGCGGGGTGGTCGCGGGGCCGCTGTACTTCGCGGTGGGGCTGGGGCAGGCGTTCACCCGCGAGGGGTTCGACGTCGGCCGGCACGCGCTCAGCCTGCTGGAGAACGGGCGGCTCGGCTGGATCCAGATCGGCAACTTCCTGGTGACCGGGCTGCTGGCGGTCGCGTGCGCGGTGGGGATGCGGCGCGCGCTGGCGGGCGGGCCGGGCGGGACCTGGGGGCCGCGCCTGGTCGCGGTCTACGGGGCGGGCCTGGTCTGCGCCGGCGCCTTCCGCGCCGACCCGGCCGACGGCTTCCCGCCCGGCACCCCGGCCGGCCAGGGCGAGGTCAGCTGGCACGGCGTGCTGCACATGGCCAGCTTCGGGGTCGGCTTCCTGTGCCTGATCGCGGCCTGCTTCGTGGTGGCCCGCGGGCTGGCCGCCCTCGGGCGGCGGCGGGCGGCGGCCGCCTCGCGGGCCGGCGGCGCGCTGATCCTCGCCGGCGTGGCCGCGACCTTCGCGACCGCCGGCAGCCCCGCGGCGGTGGCCGCCGTGTACCTGGCCGTCGTGGCCGGCTGGGCCTGGCTGGCGATGGTGGCGGCACGGCTGGCGGCCGGGAGGACCGCATGAAGTTCCGAGCGGCGGCGTCCGTGTACCCTTCGGGGGCGACATGGATGCTCTGGTCGGCCGCCACCTGGTGGCCTTCGTCGGCGCCGCGCTGCTGCTGGCGATGGTCCCCGGGCCCAGCATGGCCGTGGTCCTGCGGCAGACGCTGCGCCACGGGCGGCGGGCGGCGGGCGGCGTTCGCGGCCACCATGGCCAACGAGCTCGGCCTGCTGTTCTGGGCGCTGGTGGCGTCGCTCGGGCTGACCGCGCTGGTGGCCGCCTCCCAGGCGGCCTACCTCGTCTTCCGCGTCGCCGGCGCGGCGGTGCTGCTGGCGCTCGGCGTGCAGTCGTTCCGGGAGGCGCGGCGCCACAGCCGCCGCGGCCTGCTGGCCGCCGCCGGCGAAGCCGGGGACGGCGGGGACGACGCCTCGGCCTGGCGGTCGTTCGGGTGGGGACGGTGACGATCCTGGCCAATCCCAAGGCGGCGGTGTTCGCCGCGTCCTTCCTGCCGCAGTTCGTGCCGGCGCACGCGCCGATGCTGCCGACCCTGCTGCTGCTGTCGCTGACCTGGGTGGTGATGGACACCGCCTGGTGGGTCACGCTCGCCTGGGCGGTGCAGCGGGCGCAGCGCGTCCTCACCCGACCGTCGGTGCGCCAGCGCCTCGAGCAGGCCTCCGGCGCGCTGCTGATCGGCCTGGGGATCCGCCTGGCCCTGGAGCACCGATAGGGGCCGAACAGCGGCGAGCACCACTTCCTTCGCCGTGCGGGAGAAGCTAGCATTCCCGCCCAGCGTGGCCGATCTGGCGATGGGGGTGGGTCGTGAAGCGGAGCCGGTCTGGCATCGTCGGGATCGTGGTGGCCATGGGGCTCGCGCTCGCCGCGCAGGTCGTGCTGCCGGCGGGGGCGGGGGCGGCGCCGTCGCAGGCGCCAGGGGGGCCGGGCGCCGTCTCCCACTTCGACCTGGCCCGCAAGGACTGCCTGGGCACGGCGCGCAACCGGACCTCCAAGGTCTGGTACACGGTCGCCGACGGGGTGCTGTCCGACGTCTACTACCCGACCGTCGACAACACCAACGTCGAGACCCTCCAGTACGTCGTCACCGACGGCGCCAGCTTCACCGACCTGCAGACCCGCGACATGACCTACACGGCCACGGCCCTCGACCCGGCCGGGATGGCCTGCCGGGTCACCGCCACGGCCAAAAGCGGCCGCTACCGGATCGTGACCGACTACCTGACCGACCCGGGCAGGGCCACGGTGGTCATGCGGGCGAGGTTCCAGCCGCTGGTCGGCTCGCGCGCCGACTACCGCCTCTACGTCCGCTTCGACCCGACCGTGAACGGCAACGGCGGTGGCGGCGCCGACAACGCCGGCGCCGACACCGGCACGGTCGACACCTCCACCGGCCACCCGGTGCCGGTGGCGATCGACACCCGGACGGCCACGATCGCCGCCAACCGCGACTACGCCCAGCCGGTGTACGCCGCCCTCGACGCCTCCACGCCGTTCACCCAGGTGTCCAACGGCTTCGCGGGCAGCGACTCCGACGGCCTCAGCCAGCTCGACAAGGACCACGCGCTGACCACCACCTGGACCGACGCGACCGGCGGCAACCTGGTGCAGACCGCGCGGGTCGACCTGGCCCGCTCGGCCGACCTCACCCTCGCCCTCGGCTTCGGCGCCAGCCAGCAGCAGGCGGTCGCCACCGCCGGCGCCAGCCTGCGCGCGCAGCTGGCCACGCTGCTGGCCCACTACGAGGCCGGCTGGCTCACCTACGACGCCGGCCTGCGCCTGCCCGGCAGGGCGGAGCTGGCACGCGCCTACTACCTGTCCGCCAACGTGCTCAAGGCCTCCGAGGACAAGACCTTTCCCGGCGCGATCGTCGCCTCGCTGGCCTCGCCGTGGGGCCAGGCGGTGGAGGCCGGCGACAACAGCCTCACCTACTTCGGCTCCTACCGCGAGGTCTTCGCCCGCGACCTGTACGAGACGTTCACCGGCCTGCTGCTGGACGGCGACCAGCCCACCGCCCGCGACACCGTCCGGTTCCTGTTCGAGCGCCAGCAGCTGGCCGACGGGTCGATGCCGCGCAACAGCCTGGTCAACGGCAAGCTCGCCCCCGACTCCTTCAACACCCAGCTCGACGAGGTCACCTTCCCGATCCTGATGGCCCTGCAGGCCGGCCTGACCGACCCCACCTTCTACCGGGCGCACGTGAAGCGGGCGGCCGACTACGCGATCAGCCACGGGCCGAGCTTCGGGCCCGAGCGCTGGGAGGAGCAGAGCGGCTTCTCGCCCTCGACGATCGCCGCCGAGGTCGCCGGCCTGATCGCCGCCGCCCACATCGCCGACGGCGCCGGCGACAAGGCCTCGGCCCGCGTCTACCGCGGCGTGGCCGACGACTTCCAGCGGTCGGTCAAGGGCTGGACGGTCACCACCAACGGCCCCAAGGACCCCAAGCCCTACTTCATCCGGCTGTCCAAGAACGGCGACCCGAACGAGGCGGTCACCTACAACGTCGGCAACGGCGGCCCCACCCTCGACCAGCGCGAGGTGATCGACGCCGGCTTCCTGGAACTGCCCCGCCTCGGGCTGTTCGCCGACGACGACCCCGACGTCGTCCGCTCCCTGCAGGTGGTCGACGCCACCATCCGCTCGACCACCGCCAGCGGCACCGGCTGGCACCGCTACAACGGCGACGGCTACGGCGACGGCAACGACGACGGCCACCCGTGGGCGCCGACCGACAAGGGCAACGGCCACCTGTGGCCGGTGCTGGACGGCGAGCGGGCCGAGCACCAGCTCGCCGTCGGCGACCGCGCCACCGCCGCCGACCTCGCCAACACCATGCGCCGCTTCGCCTCCGGGGTCGGCCTCATCCCCGAGCAGGACTGGGAGAACCCGGACCTGCCGCCGTCGCCGTTCGGCACCCCGCCGGAGGTCGCCTCGATCGGCTTCGCCAACGGCCACCCGGCCGGCTCCGCCGCGCCGCTCACCTGGTCGGCGGCGCAGTTCGTGCGGCTGGTGCGCGACCTTGACGCCGGCCGCCTGCTGGAGCGCCCGGCCGACACCGTCGACCGCTACGTGGCCCACCACCAGCAGGCGACCACGGTGGCGATCACCGCGCCGCCCGACAAGACGGCCGTGCCCGGCTCCCCGGTCACCGTCACCGGCACCTCCGAGCCAGGCAACACGGTCGACGTGTCGGCCACCAACACCGACAAGGACTCGGAGAACACCGTGGTCACCACCACCGCCGCGGCGGACGGCGGCTGGAGCGTGCAGGTGCCGATCAGCGGCGGCACCATCGTGCTGGACGCGGTCGCCACCCGCGCGGACGGGGCCACCGCCCACGACCAGCGCACCGTGGTGCTCGACTTCGTCCCCGGGACGCTGCTGTTCGACCAGACCGACCCGGACGGCGACGACAACGGGCCGGGCAACTACGCCTACCCGACCTCCAGCAACTTCCAGCCCGGCGCCTACGACCTGCAGCGGTTCCAGGTGTTCGACGACGGCACCAACATCACCTTCCGGGTGCAGACCCGCGACCTGACGCCGACCTTCGGCAGCCCGCTCGGCGCCCAGCTCGTCGACGTGTACGTCCACGTCCCCGGGGCCACGCCGACCTCGACCGCGGCGTCGTTCCCGCAGCGCAACTACGCGATCGCGGCGGGCTCGGCCTGGAACCGGCTGCTGGAGGTGCAGGGCTTCGGGCAACGCTACCTCGACGCCGCCGGGGCCACCCTCGGGACCATCACCATCAGGGCCAACGCCATCTCCCGCTTCATCACCTTCAGCGTGCCCAAGGCGAGCCTCGGCCAGCCCGGGCCGGGGTGGGGCTTCGCGGTGGTGCTGACCGGCCAGGACGGCTTCAGCCCCGACCAGGCACGCGGCTTCACGCCCACACCGGGCGAGTTCTCGTTCGGGGTCTGCGCCACCGCCTCCAGCGACCCGCACTGCCTCACCAACCAGGACACGATCAACAGCACCGTGCCCAAGGCGATGGACGTGCTCACCCCGGCGGGGGTCGCCCAGTCCGACGAGCTCGACTACACCCT
>DASQWY010000031.1:0-4847 GCA_035640005.1 Actinomycetes bacterium | reverse complement strand
AGGTCGTGGGCGTCGGAGATGTAGGCGAAGGTGACCGGGATGCCCTGCTCCTGCATGGCCGCCACCCAGCCGAGCGACACCGACGCGGACATGCCGTCGAAGCCGGGGAAGCCGGGGTTGCCGGCCGGGTCGGTGATCGGCTTGCCGTCCAGGTCGGTGAGCGGGCCGCCGGGGCTGAGCACCGGGTCGACGTACTTGGCGCCGAACAGCCCCTGGAAGCCGTCGTAGCCGCCCGGCTCGTCGGGCAGCAGGTCGGGCCGGGCGTGGTCGGAGCGGGCGCAGGCGCTGCCGGCAGTCTTGGCGCAGTGGACGCCGATGCCGACGAAGTCGGTGAACGCCAGCTTCGGGTCAGTGGCGACCTCCTTGGCCTCGGGCGAGCCGGCCCCGAAGACCTTGGGCACGTCCGGGCCGATGTTCTCGAGGATGGTGTTGGCCATGCTGACCGCGCCGAAGTCGCAGCCGGCCCGGGTGTAGGGCACCCAGGGGGCCGGGGCGTTGCGGCCGTCGGCGGTGACCATGTTGTAGGACGGGTCGGTCGGCGTGGCGGTGGCGGGGTCGAAGATCCCGTCGGTCCAGTAGGCGAAGGAGACGCCCGTGCCGGTGGTCCCGTCCGGCTTGTAGTAGCGGAAGCTGTTGGACACCGCCTGGCCGTGGTTGTCGGGGTAGACGCCGGTCAGCGACGACACGATCCCGTTGGCGGTGTGGGAGATCAGCACGGTGTGGTCGTTGGACAGCAGCGTGCCGTTCTGCCGCATGAAGCTCAGCAGGTGCGGCATCTGCTCCAGGTCGGAGGGCACCCCCGGACGGTCGCGCAGCAGGTGGGTGTTGTCGAACTGGACGTAGATGACGTGCTTGACCGGGCCGTTGCCGCCGGCGCACTGCAGCGCCGGGGCAGCTCCCGCGGGGGCCCCGGCCGGGGCGGCGACCGCCCCGCTGGCCGCACTCGCCGCGGTCCCGCTCGCGACCAGGGTGAACACCAGCGCGAGCCCGCTCGCGATCGCCAGCGTTCTGGAGCGCATCGCCGCCTCCTTTTGCTCAGGGTCGGGGCAAAGCTACCGTTCATCGGAGTCTACGCATTCGTGAGCGTGTGGCCATGAATGCGAGTCCGTTCCTGCTTCGCCGGGGGCGGTTCCACCAAGCCGATAGCGGCTTGGCCAGCGCCGCCCCCTCCACAGGCGTTTACCGTCTCCGGGGAACTCCCGACGACCCGTTCAGCAAGCCACGCCAGGTTCCGCGCGGCGTTCAGGTCCCGGTCCAGCACCAGCCCGCACTTCTGGCAAGCGAACACCCGAACCTGCAGCGGCAGGGTAGCCTTCACCTGCCCACAACCGGAACAGCGCTTGGAGGAGGGGTAGAACCGCGGAGCGACCAGCAGGATGGACCCGTACCACTGGCACTTGTAGGCCAGCTGCCGGTGGAACTGCGCCCAGCCCTGATCCGAGATAGCTCTCGCGAGGCGCCGATTGCGAACCATGCCGGCCACGTGCAGGTCCTCCACCACGATCACCGACTTGGCTTTCGCCAGCGCCGTGGTGGCCTTGTGCAACCCGTCCAGCCGCTGGTTGCGGATCCGTCGGTGCAGCCGCGCCAGCGCCAGCGCCGCCTTTGCACGGTTGCGGGAGCCCCGCTGCTTCCGCGTGACCGCCCGAGCACGCCGGCGCAGCTTCCGCAGGCTGCGGTCCAGCGCCCACGAACTCTCGATCGCGGTGCCGTCGGAGCAGACTGCGAACGTACGGATGCCCCGATCGACGCCGATGGCCGGCCCTTCAACCGGGGCCGAGTCGGGCCGCTGCACCTGCACCGTCAGTGAGCAGTACCAGCGGTCGGCCTCCCGCCGGCAGGTGGCCGACAGGATCCGCCCGCGGAACTTCCCGGTCGCCTCCTTGGTCGCCACCCGGCCGATCCTGGGCAGCACCACCACACCCGGCTCCACCCGGATCGCGCCGGTCAGGCGGAACCGGTCGGGGCAGCGGCCCCGCTTCTTGAACTTAGGGAACCCGACCCGCCGGCCAGCCTTGCTGCCGCGGAAGTAGTTGGCGTAGGCGCGGTCCAGGTCGCGCAGCGCCTCCTGCGGGGCGCACTTGGACACCTCGTACAGCCAGCCGTAGCGGCGGGTGCGCTTGAGCTGGCACAGCAGCCGGTGCAGGTCGACGGCGTCCAGGGTCTGCATTCGTCGCCGCCAGGCCTTCTGGCGCACGCTCAGCCCCCAGTTCCACGCCCACCGGGCGGCGCCGGCGTGGCTGGCCAGCGCCGCCTGCTGCGCGGCGGTGGGGGCCAGTTCGTAGCGGTACGCCTGGTGGACCAGCATGACCGGATCGTACCTGACGACCGGGACAGTCCCCTTGGTACCTCCACCAGGGTGCCCGCCCACGGGTGCCCACGTTCGCTCACCGTTGCGGCGCCAGCGAGCAGCTGGAGACCCCCGGCCCTGGCCACACTAGAATCCGCGAGGTGAACGGTCAGCGAGCACAGCGGGTCCACTTCGTCGGCGTGGGCGGCGCCGGCCTGTCCGGCCTGGCCAGGATCCTGCTGGCCAGGGGCGCGGCCGTCAGCGGCTCCGACCGGGAGGACGGGCCGCGGCTGGAGGAGCTGCGGCGTCTCGGCGCCCGCGTCCAGGTCGGCCACCGGGCGGAGGCGCTCGGCGACCCCGACCTGGTGATCGTCTCCAGCGCCATCCGCGACGACAACCCGGAGTTGCTTGCCGCCCGCCGGCGGGGCATCCCGGTCAAGAAGCGCGAGCAGTGGCTGCCGGAGCTGACCGCCGGCCACGACCTGCTGGCGGTGGCCGGCACCCACGGCAAGACCACCACCACCTCGCTGCTGGCGCTGGTGCTGGAGGACGCCAAGCAGGAGCCGACCGCGGTGATCGGCGGCGAGGTGCCGCAGCTCGGCGGCAACGCGCTGGCGGGCGGCGGCCGCTGGTTCGTGCTGGAGGCCGACGAGTACGACGGCGCCTTCTCGGGCCTGCGGCCGTTCGTCGCGGTGGTCACCAACGTCGAGTACGAGCACCCCGACTGCTTCCGCGACGAGGCGGCCGTGCGCCGCGCGTTCGCCGCGTTCGCGGCCAGGGTGCGGCCGGAGGGGCGGCTGGTGGTGTGCGGCGACGATCCCGGCGCGCTGGCGGTGCTCGGCATGCTGCCGGCCGGGCACGCGCCGGTGGTCACCTACGGGCTCGGCGCCGGCCACGACTGGCACGCCGGCGAGCTGCGCCCGAACGCCGACGGCGGCACGGACTTCCGCGCCGGGCGCCGCGGCGAGCCCGGCGAGGCGGTGGGGCTGCGCCTGCCCGGCCGGCACAACGTCCGCAACGCCCTGGCCGTCCTGGCGGTGGCCGCCGAGCTCGGCCTGCCGTGGGACGGGATCGCCGCCACCCTGGGGCGGTTCACCGGCGCGGCCCGGCGCTTCCAGCCGGTCGGCAGCGCCGGCGGGGTCGAGGTGGTCGACGACTACGCCCACCACCCCACCGAGGTGCGGGCCACCCTCCAGGCCGCCAGGCAGCGCGCCGGCGACCTGCCGGTGTGGGTGGTTTTCCAGCCGCACACCTTCAGCCGGGTGGCCGCGCTGATCGACGACTTCGCCACCGCCTTCGAGGCGGCCGACCGCGTCTGGGTGACCGACATCTACGCCGCCAGGGAGCGGAACACGGTCGGTGTGCACGCCGCCGACCTGGTCGCGCGGGTCGCCGGTCCGCCCGCGGTGCACGTGCCCGACGGCGAGCTGCTGGAGCGGCTGGCCGCTGAGCTGCCCGAGCGGGCGCTGGTGCTGACGCTCGGCGCCGGCGACGTCACCGCCTTCGGACCGCAGTTGCTGGCCGTGCTTCGGGGGCGCGCCGACCGGGCGGACGAGCGCTGAGGCCCGGTTCATTCGGGGGGGAGCTCGCTCCCCCCCGAACCCCCCCAACTACCCGGCCCGCATCGGGGGCGGCGTGGTGCCCGGACAAACCGGCCGGCCACGGTCAGGGGCGCCTGGCCGGGCGGCGGCCGCGGGCACGGGGCGGCAGGGGCGCCGGGCGGTGCTCCTCGATCCACTCGTCGATCCGCGCCCACCAGTCGTACAGCCAGCGCACCTGCGCCTCGCGCCCGCGCGGCACCTGCTCGGCCGGCACCCGCCACCAGCGGGCCTGCAGGACCTGCTCCATCGGCAGGCTGCGCCAGATGTCGCCGACGGTGATCAGGTCCTCCAGTCCGGTGTGGGCGACGAAGATCACGTCGGCATCGGGCGCCGCCTCGATGGCGGCGAGCGCGCCGCCCGAGCGCGGCGGCAGCAGGTGCTCCAGGGCGCGGGCGCGCGCCGCCTCCTCGACCCGCTCGCCCTCCTCCAGCCGCCGGATGGCGCGCAGCCGCCGCCGCGGGGTGAAGTTGCCGCCCTCGGGGAAGATCACCAGCGCCGCGTTCGGCCCCAGGTCCGCGGCCAGCCGCCGGATGGCCTGGATGGTGGGGCCCTCGGGGCCGCCGCGCCGCGCCGGGACGAACGCGTTCGGCAGCCGGTTGGTGACCACGTCCAGGCCGGGGTCCAGCTGCAGGGTCGCCTTCATCACCACCCGCGGCTTGCGCCGGTAGGCGCTGAGCAGGTGGTGGACCAGCAGGAAGGAGTCGCCCGGCCCGGCGTGGCGGCTCAGGACGATCACCGGGCGGGTCAGCCTGGCGGCCACCTCCTGCCTGGTCAGCTCCGGCTCCTCGACCTCCACGCGCAGCCGGAACGCCTGCGTCGCCACCGCGAACAGGGTCGCCAGGAACCAGCGCATCAGCGCGTAGTGGCGCTCCTGGTAGGTCTCGGAGCGCAGCCGGCCGCCGAAGCCGCTGGCGACCCACAGCCACAGGCAGGCCAGCAGCGCGACCGACTCGAGC
>DASQWY010000030.1:0-3383 GCA_035640005.1 Actinomycetes bacterium | reverse complement strand
GGTCCCCCGAGGCCGGGTCGAAGGCGACCACCTCGCCCTCCAGGATCGCCTCGCGCGGCTTCAGGCCCTCGCCGAGCACCTCCACCACGTCGGGGAACTGGCCGGAGACGCGCTCCAGGCGGCGGGTGAACAGCTCCAGGTTCCCGTCGCCGGTGCGGTGGGCCTGCACCCGGATGCCGTCGTACTTGTACTCGGCCGCGCAGGTCCCGCCGAACCTGGCGAGCACCTCGGCCGGGCTGGACAGCCGCTGGGCGAGCATCGGCCGGACCGGGTTGCCCGGCCGCACCCGCAGCGCCTCCACCGCGGAGAGCCCGCCCTCGACCAGGGTCGAGGCGACCAGGCCCAGGTCCGAGCAGATGTTGTAGGCGCGCTCCAGCACCGGGCGGTTGGCGCGGCCACCGGCGTGGACCTGCGCGAGCCCGTCCAGGATGGTGGCGGTGCCGATGCCGAGGCGCAGGTTGCCGGTGACGGTGCGCAGCAGGTAGCGGGCCTCCAGGGGGGTCGCCTGGTGCAGCAGGCCGACCAGCGCGGACAGCTTCTGACCCTGTGAGCCTGTCCCTTGCGCCTGGGCGATCTGGTGCAGGGTCTGGAACACCACCCCGACCTGCAGGCTCGCCGGGTGCGGCGCCTCGGCCGCGAGCAGCCGCTCGGCGGCCAGGCCCAGGTCGCCGGTCTCCTGCGCGCCGGCGAGCACCTGCTCGCCGGTCACGCCGACGGCCTCGGCGACCGCCCGGGCGGCCAGCCGCTCGGCCAGGCCGATCTCCACGCCGGCGAAGTCGGGGGCGATCTGGCCCTGGCACAGCAGCGCCACCGTCGGCAGCAGCTCGGCCGGGGTCTCGGTGAACAGCCGGGCGAGGCGGTCGATCAGCTCCAGGCGGGCGGTCGAGCCCTCCAGGTCCCGGTAGGCCTCCGCGACGATCTCGTACCGCACCCGCGCTCCCTCCTGGCGATCGGCCGGCCAGGGCAGGATAGCGGCTGGAGCGGACCTCAGCGGCTCGCCACGCCGGTGTTGGCCTCGGTGGCGACCCGGAGCCCGTCCGCGTCGACCCACCGGGCCAGGGCGACCTCGAGGTCGGCGACGACCCGCCGCTTGTCGTCGGCGGGCATGCGTGCGGTGGCGGCGCCGGCCGGGGACCCGGGGATGCAGCGCCGCAGGAACTCGGCCACCGAGGGGAACCGGACCGTCTTGCGGGTGGTCCGCACCCGGATGCCGTCGAAGCCGGCGCCGGCTAGCACGGCGCGCAGGTCGCCCGGTTCCGGCAGGGAGAACTGCCAGCGCACCGCCGCCGCGACCCGCACGCCCGCGCGGCGCTCGAGCGACTCGGCCAGCGCCGCGAACGCCGGGTTCCGCCCGATCGGCCCCCACACGGCCACGGCCGCCCGGCCCCCGGGGGCGAGCACGCGCCGCATCTCGGCGAGCGCCCGCCACCGGTCCGGGAACAGCTGCAGCCCCTGCTCGCAGACGACCACGTCGAAGCAGGCGTCCCCGAACGGGAGGCTCGGGTCCTCGCCGCGGCCGCCGGCGCCGGTGAGGTCGAGGACCCGGTCGCCCGGGCGGAACCCGACCTGGTCGAGCAGGTCGGGTTCCCAGAGGGTCTCGAACGGGGTCACGCGCCGACCGGCTCCCTGCCCGGCTCCCTGCCCGCGCGGCGCGCGCTCGGCACGCGCGCGGCGATGTGCCTGGCGACGTGCTCGGCGTCCCTGCCGGCTCCCTGGATCATCGCCGAGGACATCGCGTACAGGAAGTGCAGGCCGACCAGGTACAGGCCGGGCTGGCCGTCGACCACGCCGCGCCGGTGGGGCGGCTCGCCGTCGCCCAGGCCGGGGAGGTCGATCCAGGAGAAGTCGTGGTGGAACCCGGTCGACCAGACGACGTTGGCCACCTCCAGCACGCGGCCGTCCTCCAGCACGGGCAGCCCGTCCTTGACGCCAGCGACCCGGCCGGCCCGCTCGACGCCGGCGGCGGTGATCTCCGCGGGCCTGATGCGGATCAGCGGCGTGCCCCGCGAGCCCGTCCGCGCCCGCATCCTCCTGCCCATCGGCGTCTTCAGCGTCAGCACCCGGTGGAACAGCACCCGCAGGGCCAGCCGCTCCAGGAGCAGCCGCGACGGCAGGCCGCCGATGCGGAACGGGAGGGCGCCGACCTCCCGTCCCGACAGCCACACCTGGTGCGCGCCGGCGGACTCGAGGGCGATCTCGGCGCCGGAGTTGCCCGCGCCGACCACCAGCACGCCGCCGTCCCGCAGCTGCGACGGGCCCCGGTAGTCGCTGGAGTGCAGCTGCACGACGCCCGGGTCGAGCTGGGCGGCGAACGCGGGGACCGTCGGGACCTTGAAGGCGCCGGTCGCGACCACCACGTTGTCGGCCTCGAAGCGGCGGCCGGCCGCGGTGACCACGTAGCCGCCGTCGCCGTCCCCGCTGACCCGGTCAACGGGCATGCCGGTGCGGACCGGCAGGCCGAAGCGGGCGGCGTACGCCTCCAGGTAGTCGGCCATCGCGTCCCTGCTCGGGAACGACCAGCCCTTCGCCGGGAACCTCCAGCCAGGCAGCCCGTCGTGGCGGGCGGGCGTGAACAGGTGCAGCGAGTCCCAGCGCCGCCGCCAGACGTCGCCGATCCGCCGGTCCGCCTCGAGGATCACGAACGACCGGCCCAGCTTCGCCAGCTGGTAGCCGGTCGCCAGGCCGGCCTGGCCGCCGCCGATGATCACCGTCTCGTACCGCTCCGCGTCGTGGTTGCCGTCCATCTGCGCTCCTCCCGTTCGCTGGCGCTGGCTCTGGGGGGAGCGTAGGCGGCGCGGACGGGGGCCTCATCGCCGGAACCAGCCAAGCCGCCGCCGCCGGCCGTGGTCAGAATTGACCACGGGCGCCGGGACGCTCAGGCGATCCCGTGCTCGAAGGCGAACGCGGTCGCGGCCGACCGCGACGGGACGTCCAGCTTGGCGAAGATGTTCTGCAGGTGGCGGGCGACGGTGTGCTCGCTGATCACCAGCGCGGCGGCGACCTCGCGGTTGGTCTTGCCGGCGGCGACCAGGCGGAGCACCTCGGCCTCGCGCACCGTGAGCCCGCCGGGCAGCTCGGCCGGCACGCCGAGCAGCGCGGTGGCCTTGGCCGCGTCGCCGGCGGCGCCGAGGCGCTCGAACGCCGCCAGGGCGGCGCGCAGCTCCAGCAGCGCGTCGTCCTCGCTGCCGGCGCGGCGCAGCGCGGCGCCGTACAGCGTCCGCGCCTGGGCGGTCTCGTAGGGGAGCCTGAGCTCCTGCCAGGTCGAGCAGGCGGACCGCAGGCGCTCGCACGCGCCCGGCAGGTCGCCCTCGGCCAGCCGCAGCGCCCCGCCGGCGGTCGCCGCGGCCGCGTCCAGCGCGGGCACGCCGAGCTGGCCGTCGACC
>DASQWY010000029.1:0-7356 GCA_035640005.1 Actinomycetes bacterium | reverse complement strand
GGCGAGCCCGAGGCCGCCGGCGGCGAGCCGCTCCCCGAGCTCGGCGCCGCCGCCGAGGAAGCCGACCGGGCCAAGGTCGATCCCCTGGTAGCCGGCCTCGGCGACGCGGGCGAGGATGGTGGGCCCGTCGGGGGTGCCGGGGACGATCCCGACGGTCAGCTCGAACGAACCGTAGCTGACCGGGGCGTTGGCGACGGCCACGGTCACGACGCCGCGCCCCTCGCCAGGTGGGCGGCGACGATCCGCTCGCACAGCTCGACGTCGCGCAGCGCGTCGGCGACGGTGGTCTGCGGCTGGAGCCCGGACGCCACCGCCTCGTGGAAGGCGAGCAGCTCCAGCTTGAACGGGTCCTCGTGGGAGACGACCTCGTCGCGGCGCCAGGACCGCACCGTGCCCGGGTCCCCGCCCTCGAAGGAGAGCCTCGCCGCCTGGTCGCGCAGGAACGGCGAGCCGAAGGCGAGCACCGCCCGCCGGTCCGACCCGTAGAAGGCGAACTCCTGCTGGTAGCGGGCGGGGCCCGGCAGGTCGGTCCAGGTGAGCACGCACGGGGTCGCGCCGAAGCGCAGCGAGGCGATCACCCCGTGGGCGTGGAGCTGCGCGTACGCCAGCTCGTCCGGCTCGCCGAGCAGCCCGCGCAGGGTGTTCAGGTCGTGCACCAGCGAGTCGAGCAGCACCGAGCGGTAGGCTCGCCAGGTCGGCTCGTCGACCTCGCCGATGGCGCGGCGGACCCGTTCACGGTCGTCGGCCCGCAGCTCCGCGACCAGCTCCGGGGGCAGCCGGCCGGCGACCAGCCCCCGGTGCGCGACGTAGGGCCGGATCGGGGCCTCCAGCGTGGTCGCGCGGACCAGCCGGAGGTCGTCGAAGCCCGCGAGCGCCTCGGCGAGCGCCCGGTAGGCGGGGTCGTGGCGCTTCATGTACCCGACCATGACGGTGACACCGCTCGCCTCGACCTCGTCGAGCAGCTCGCGGCCCTCCGCGGACGACAGGCACAGCGGCTTCTCGACGAACACGTGCAGGCCGGCGCGGGCCGCGGCGGCGACGATCGGCGCGTGGCTCCCGCCGGTCAGCACCCAGACCGCGTCCAGCGGCTGCTCCAGCAGCTCCTGCCAGCGGGTGAACCCGCGCGGCACCTGGTGGCGCCGGCGGCAGGCGTCGACGACCTCGGGCGACAGGTCGCAGACCGCGGTCAGCTCGTACTGGTCGTGCAGCTGCTCCAGCAGCGGCAGGTGCTTGACCTGCGCGACCAGCCCGCAGCCGACGACCCCGACCCGCAGCCGGTCTCCCATGCGCATCGCCCCCCACCCTGGGTGGCACTCTGTGGTGGTGGCGTGATCCCTGTCAAGGCAGCGGCGACGCGGCCGCGACCCACCGCGCGAGCGTGGCCTCCAGGTCCTTCAGGAGCACCGGTTTGGCGAGGTAGTCGTCCATCCCCGCGCGCAGGCACCGGTCGCGGTCGCTGCTCATGGCGTTGCCGGTCATGGCGATGATCGGCGTGCGGGGCCCCCGCTCGCGCCGGCGGATCTCGGCGGTTGCCTGGTAGCCGTCCATCTCCGGCATCCGGCAGTCCATCAGCACCGCGTCGTACGGCCTGCTGAGCAAGGCTTCCACGGCCTCGGCGCCGTTGGCGACGGTGTCGGCCGCGTAGCCCAGCCTGCGCAGCATCTCCACCGCCAGCTCCTGGTTGGTCAGGTTGTCGTCGGCGACCAGCACGCGGCCCTTGCGGGGGACCGCCCCGGCGTCGTCGGCGGGCGACCCCATCCCCGGCGCCGCCGCGACGCCGTGGTCGGCCCGCTCGGCCGGCCGCCGGGCGACGGCGAGCGTCACCTGGAAGGCGCTTCCCTGCCCGGGCGTGCTGTCGACCGCGATGGTCCCGCCCATCAGCTCGACCAGCCGCTTGGAGAGGGCGAGGCCAAGGCCGGTGCCCTCGACCGCCAGCTGCTCGGCGCCGAGCCGCTCGAACGGCTGGAACAGCCGGTCCATCATGCCTGCGGGGATGCCCGGGCCGGTGTCCTCCACCCGCACGGTCACCAGGCCGCCGGCCGGCGGCGGGCAGGAGATCACCACCGCGCCGCCGTCGCGGTTGTACTTGATGGCGTTCGACAGCAGGTTCAGCACCACCTGCCTGAGCCGCTGACGGTCGGCCAGGACCCGGCCCGGCCACCTGGCCCCGTCGGCGGACAGCACGATCCCGCGCTCGCCGGCCAGGGGCGCCACCAGCCCCACGGCCTCGTGGAGGACCTCGGCCAGGACCACCGGCTCCAGGGACAGGCCGAGCCGCCCCTGCTCGATCCGGGCGATGTCGAGGACCTCGTTGATGAGCTCGAGGAGGTGGTGCCCCGCCTGCAGGATCTGCTGGGTGCTGCGCTGCTGCCCGGGCGTCATCCCGTCCCGCTCCAGCAGCTGCGCGAACCCGAGGATCGCGTTGAGCGGGGTGCGCAGCTCGTGGCTCATGCGGGAGAGGAACTCGCTCTTGGCCTGGTTGGCACGGTCCGCCTCGGCCCGGGCCTCCTCCAGCTCGCGGTTGGCCTCGGCCAGCTCGTCGTGGCTCCTGCTCATCTCGTCGAAGGTCGAGAACAGCAGCTCCATGATCTGCTGGCGGTCGGCGGTCACCACCACCTTCCGGTTGCGGAGGGTGAGCACCACCTGCATCTCCAGCCGGTCCCGCTTGCGCAGCTCCAGCTGCTCGAAGATGCGACGGATCCGCCCCAGCAGGTGGTCGTCCAGGTAGGGCTTGGGGACGAAGTTGTCGGCGCCGCACTCCAGGCCGCGGATGATGTCCGCGGGCGACGCCCTGGCGGTCAGCAGGATGAACGGGATGTGCCGGGTCGCCTCGGTCGACTTGATGGCCTGGCACAACGAGAACCCGTCCATCTCGGGCATGGTCACGTCGGAGATGATCAGCTCGGGAAGGCTCGCCTCGGCCATGCGCCGGCCGTCGGCGCCGGTCATGGCCACCTCGACCTCGTAGCCCTCGGTGGTGAGCAGCAGGCGAAGGCGTTCGGCCTGGGTCCGGCTGTCCTCCACGACGAGGATCCTGCGGGTCACGGCGTCACGCTCCGTTCCATGTCTCGACGAGCGCGCCGGCGATCGCGCCGACGGGGAGGATCCGGTCGGCCAGGCCCATGGCCACCGCCTCCCGCGGCATCCCGTAGACGACGCTGGTGGCTTCGTCCTGCGCGAACACCGTCCCATGCGACGCCTTGAGGGTCTGCAGCCCGGCCACGCCGTCGGCGCCCATGCCGGTCAGGATCACGCCGACCGCGCCCGGCCCGTAGCGCTCCGCCACCGACCGGAACAGGTAGGTGGCGGAGGGCCGGTGCCCGCCGATCGAGGGCTCGCGGCTGAGGGCGACGCGGCCGTGGCCGGTGACCCCGAGGTGCCGGTCGTCCGGGGCGACCAGCACCTCGCCGGGCAGCAGCGGCTGGCCGTCGGTTGCCAGGCGGACCGGCAGCGCCGACACGCTGGCCAGCCAGTCCGCCAGGCCGTGGTGGAAGCCGGCGGCGATGTGCTGGACGACCAGGATGGGAACCGGGACGCAGCCGGGCAGGGCGCCGAGGATCCTGGCGAGGGCGGCCGGCCCGCCGGTCGACGAGGCGATCGCCACGATCCGCACGTCCCGCTCCCGCCGCGGCCGACCCGGGCCCACGCGAGCGGGCCTGGCGGCACGGGCCGGGTGCCGCCGCACCAGCTTGACGTCGGCCATCAGCTTGACGGTGACGGTCAGGGAGGCGCAGTCGTCGGCGAAGCCGCTGGCCTGCGGCGCCCGGGGCTTGGGCAACAGGGTGAGGGCGCCGGCCTGGAGCGCCTCGAACGACTGGGTCACGTCGTCGGGGTCGTAGCTCGCGCTCACCAGCACGATCGGCGTCGGGGTCGCCTCCATGATCTGGCGGGTGGCCTCGATCCCGTTCATCTCGGGCATGAGCACGTCCATGACGATCACGTCCGGCCGCAGGCGCGCGGTCTCCCGGACGGCCTGCCGCCCGTCCGCGACCTCGCCGACGACGCGCAGCTCGGGGTCGCCGGCGAGGATGTGGACCAGCAGGCGGCGGGCGACCGGGGAGTCCTCGGCCACCAGCACCCGCAAGCCGCGGTCCTGGTGGCTCACAGCAACCGCCGGATGGTCTCGAGCAGCCACTCCTGGTCGAAGCCTCCCTTGACGACGTAGGCGTCCGCGCCGGCCTGGACGCCGCGCTCCCGGTCCTCCCGGGCGTCGCGCGAGGTCACCAGCACGATCGGCAGGTCCCGGAGCCGCTGGTCGCCGCGGATCCTGGCGGTGAGCTGGAAGCCGTCCACCTGCGGCATCTCGATGTCGCTGACGACCAGGTCGCAGCGCTCGGACTCCAGCAGCGCCCAGGCCTCGGCGCCGTCGGCCGCCACCCGGACCTGGTAGCCCGCCGCCTCCAGGATGTTCTTCTCCAGGGTCCGGGTGGTGATGGCGTCCTCCACCACCAGGATCGTCGGTGATCGCCGCTCCTCCGCGGGGGCGGTGATCGACGCCCCGGTCGCCTGGTCGACCGAGGCGACCAGCTCCGCCGCGTTCAGGATCAGCGCGCCCGCCCCCGACCCCTGGATGGTGGCTCCGGCCAGCTGCCGGACCCGGTAGAGCGGCTCCGGGAGCGTCTTCGTGACCACCTCCTGCATGTGCGCCGCGCGGTCCACCAGGAAGGCCACCCGCTGCTGCCCGGCCTCGACGACCACCACCGGCCGGCGGGCTCCTGGCTCCAGGGCCTGCTCCGCTGGCCCGAGGCCGAGCACGTCGGCGAGGCTGGCCAGCACCACCGGCTCGTCGCCGATGCGGATCGCCTCCCGGCCCTGGGCCCAGCCGACGTCGTCGGTGCCCACCCGCAGGACGCGCTCCACCGCGCTGGCCGGCAGCGCCAGCATCTCGCCCCCCACCTCCACCAGCAGGCAGGTCACCGTCGAGACCGAGAGCGGCAGCGACAGCGTGAAGGTCGTCCCCTCGCCCAGGCGCGTCTGGACCGAGACCGAGCCGCGCAGCCGGGCCACCGCCTCCCCGACCACGTCCAGGCCCACGCCCCGCCCCGACAGGTCGGTGACGACCGGGCTGGTGGAGAGCCCGGAGCGGAAGACCAGGGACACGGCCTGCCGCTCGGACAGCTCCTCGGCGCGGCCCGCGGGCACCAGTCCCTTGCTGATCGCGGTGGCCCGGACCCTGTCCACGTCGATCCCCGCCCCGTCGTCGGCCACCTCGATGACCAGCAGGTCGCCGCGCTGGCGGGCCCGCAGGCCGATGGTGGCCACCCGCGGCTTGCCCGCGGCCACCCTCACCTCGGCCGGCTCCACGCCGTGGTCGACGCAGTTGCGCAGCAGGTGCGTGATCGGGTCCTTGACGTGCTCCAGCACCGAGCGGTCCACCTCCGTGCTCCCGCCCCCGGTCACCAGCTCGACCTCGCGACCGCGATCCCTGGCCAGGTCGCGGACCATCCGCGGGAACGCCTCGAAGACGGTGGAGATCGGCAGCATGCGGCTGCGCCGCACGTCGTCCTGGAGGTCGGAGACGACCTGGGCCATCCTGCGGCTGTCGGCCTCCAACGAGCGCCGGAGCCCCGCCACGGCCGCCCGGACCCCCCGCAGCCGGCCGCCGACCCGCTGCAGCGCCTCGGCGGCCGCCTCCCCGTCCCCGCGCCGGTGCCCGGCGAGCCGCCGCCACTCCGAGTCCCAGCCGGCGAGCATGTCCTCGATCGCTCGCGCGTCCGCCAGGCGCTGCTCCGCGCCCGCGCGGGTGGCGAGCAGCTCGCCGACCTCGGCCATCAGCGCGTCCAGCTTCTCGGTGGCCACCCGGATGGTCCCCTCGGCGCCCGCGGGCCGCGGAGCGGGGGCGGCCGGCTCCGGCGCGCCGGCCGTCTCCTCCACCGCTCGCGCGGGACCCGGCTCGCCGCCGGCCTGGGCCTGGGCCTGGGCCGGCGGGTGAAGCAGGCGGTCGATGACGTCCAGCGTGGTGTAGGCGTCCTGGATCGTCCGCGGGCCCGGCGCCACCGCGCTGTCCCGCATGCGGGCGAACAGGTCCTCCAGCTCGTGGGCGCGCGCCTCCACCTCGGTGAGGTTCACCGAACGGGCGGCGCCCTTGAGGCTGTGCGCCTCCCGGAACATCTCGGCCAGCGCCTCCTGCCCGGCCGAGCCCTGCTCCAGCGCCAGCAGGTGCTGGTTGATCGCCTGCAGGTGCTCCTGGGCCTCCACCGCGAAGATGGCGCGGAGGTGGGCCAGCACCTGGTCCTGCGTCTCGGTCACGGAGCCGCCGACACCTGGTACTGGTCGGTCGCCGAGGTGAGCTGGCCGGCCAGCTCGTTCAGGTCCTCGGCCGCCCGCTGCGACTGCTGCGCGCTGGCCACGAACTGCGTGGTGCCCTCGTTCACGTCCTTCATCGCCTGGGCGATCTGGTCCAGCCCGGTGCTCTGCTGGTGGGCGGAGGCCGCGATGACCTGGGCGGCCTGGGCCGCCTCCTGGATCGCCTTCACCAGGTCGTCGATGCCCGCGCTGGCCCGCTCGGTCAGGGTCAGCCCCTGCTCGACCACCTTGGTCCCCTGCTCGGTGGCCAGCACCGCCGCCGTGGTGGCCTTCTGGATGTCGCTCAGGATGCCGCGAACCTGCTGGGTCGCCTGCTTCGACTGCTCGGCCAGGTTGCGCACCTCGGTGGCCACCACCGCGAACCCCTTGCCGTGCTCACCGGCCTTGGCCGCCTCGATGCTGGCGTTGAGCGCCAGGATGTTCGACTGGTCCGCCAGGTCGTTCACGGTGGCGGTGATGTCGCCGATCTGCTGGCTCTGCTCGGAGAGCGCCAGGATATCGCGGGCGATGGCCTCCACCCGGTCGCGGATCTCCTCCATCACCCCGGCGATCGTCCGGACGCTCTCGGTGCCCTGCACACCGACCTGCACCGAGGTCCCCGCCTGGTCCGCCACCTCCCTGGCCTTCTGGGCGGTCTGCTCGGCGGCGGCCCGCAGCTCCGCCACCGTGCTGGTGGCCTCGCTGATCGACGCCGACTGCTCGCTGGCGCTGGCGGTGTGCTGGCTCACCGCGGCCAGGATCTCGCCGGTGGCGGCCCTGATGCTCTGCGCTCCCTCCCGGACCCGCCCCGAGACCTCCGACAGGCCGATGGCCATGGCGTTCAGGTGCTCGGAGAGGACCTGCAGGTCCTGGCTCCCGTTGGCGTTCACCCGGGCGGTCAGGTTGCCCTCGGCGACGCTGGCCGCGAACGCGGAGTAGTCGGCGACCGCCTGCTGCAGCGCCCGCTTGGTCTCCCGTTCCGCCTCGACGGTGGTCTGCAGCCGCTCGGCCATGGCGTTGAACGCCGCGGCCATGGTCCCGACCTCGTCGCGGCTGGAGGCCTTGGCCCGC
>DASQWY010000028.1:0-2917 GCA_035640005.1 Actinomycetes bacterium | reverse complement strand
GGACCGGGAGATGCTCCAGCTGTTCAACCGCCTCGGGCACGACCCGGCGAAGCTGGAGGACTACGAGGAGGAGTACGCCCACCGCGAGGACCTGATCGCCAGGTACCGCTTCGCCAACGGCGCCCACCCGCTGCACCCGTTCCCGGTGTTCTACGAGAACGCCTTCCTGCTGAACCTGGCGAGCCGGATCATCTTCTGCGGGGCCCGCGATCCCGAGGCGGCGGCGCTGGTCGGCGCCACCGCGGTGCCGACGTGGGAGGACGCCTGGCGGCTGGCCTGCCGGACCCTCGGCACCCGCGACCCGTCGGTGATGGTCACCCCGAAGGTCAGCCAGCGGCTGCCGCTGCTGTGGCGGGTCACGGGCTGAGCAGGACCGGGCGGCCGGTCCCGTAGCGGCCGCTCAGCCGCGGCCGTGCGCGATGCGGCCCGACTCGGGCCGGGCCCGCAGCCGCAGCATGGCCGCCACGCCCAGCGCGGGGCCGGGCGCCAGCACGGCGAACGCCCAGCGCCAGCCGACGGCGTCCCGCAGCAGCGGCACCAGCCAGATAGTCACCACCGTCAGCGAGAAGCCGACGGCGAGCTGGACGGTGAGCGCCGTGCCGACGTAGGCCTGGTCGGCGAGCTCGGTGACCATGGTGGAGAACTGCGCGGAGTCGGCCACCACCGCGATCCCCCAGAGGACCCCGACGCCCAGGACGAGCCACGGGGACCTGCCGAACGTCAACCCGATCGAGGCGGCGCAGGCGCCGGAGACGGCCATGGCCAGGGCGGTGGTGCGGGTGCGTCCCCAGCGGTCGCCGAGCACGCCGCCGAGCAGGCAGCCGACGGCGCCCGCGCCGATCACCACGAAGGTCCCGACCCCGGCCGCGGCCCGGGTCGGGCCCGCCGGGCCGGAGGCCCGCAGGCTGTCGCCGAGGAACACCGCGAACCACGACCACATCGCGTACAGCTCCCACTGGTGCCCGAAGTAGCCCAGGTTGGCCAGGCGGACGGCGGGGTCGGCGAAGGCGCGCAGCACGTAGCGGGGCTCGAAGGAGGCGGGCGGGAACGGGAAGGGGCCGTCGCGGACCAGCAGCAGCGCGATCACGCCGCCGAGCAGCGTGGACGCCGACGCCGCCACGACCACCACCTGCCACGGAAGCCCGCCGATGCCGTTGACCAGGTGGGGCAGCGCGGAGCCGACGGTCAGCGCACCGACCATCACGCCGAGCGCCAGGCCGCGGCCGCTCCGGAACCAGGTCGCCATCACCTTCAGCGCCGGCGGGTAGATGCCGGCGACGAAGCAGCCGGTGGCGAACCGGAGCGGCAACGCGGTCGATGGGCCGTGGCAGGCGGCGACCAGCCCGTTGACGGCGGCGGCGCCGACCGAGGCGGTGAAGAACACCCGGCGGGCCGGGACGCGGTCGGCCAGGTTGGTGACGGCCGAGACCAGCGCGCCGGCCACGAAGCCGAGCTGCACGGCGATGGTGAGCCAGGCCGCCTCGGTGGGGGACAGCGCCCATTCGGCCCGGAGCTGCGGCAGCACCGCCGACGCCGAGAACCAGGTGGTCATCGACAGGACCATCGCGGCGGCCAGCAGGCTCATACCAGCAGACCGTATGGCGGCGGCGGCCGGAAGTCATTGTCCCCAACGGGACGAGTTCGCGCGGCCGCTACTCGCCGGGTGGGAACCGGTAGCTGGACGGGATCGGGAGAGCTGGCATCCGCTGGGGAGCCGGAGGGTCGATCCCGCTCAGGCCGTCGGCTCCTCCCGCAGCTCCTCGACCAGCTCGCGGATCTTCGCCGCGGGGTAGCGGCGGTGGCCCCCGAGCGTCCTCATGAAGGGCAGCCTGCCCTCCTTGGCCCAGCGGGACACGGTCTTGGGTGACACGTACAGGATCTCGGCCACCTCGGCGGTCCGCAGGTAGCCGGGCGCCTCCATGCTCGCATTGTCCTTGCCGTGATCTGCCACCGTGCGTCCCTTCCTCGAGGACGTCCGGCGGAGACGATCCTGTGGGTCACCTGCTGGCGCAGGACTAACAGCACGATTATCGAGTGCGATCCAAGCGGCCACCATAGCCCGCTTGGGCTGTTTCAGCTCGGCTGCTACCTAGGCACCCCAACGTGCTTCCCGACGACGCCGGCAGTATGCTGCCCGCCGACATGCCGCAACTGAGCGCCGAAGCCCGCGACCTCAACTGGCTCATCGGCAGGTTCGCCAAGAGCACGCCGGGGGTCGCCCATGCCCTGGTCGTCTCGGCTGACGGGCTGCCGGTCGCGGTCTCCGACCGGCTGGACCGGACCAGCGCCGACCAGCTCGCCGCCGTCGCCTCCGGCCTGGCCAACCTGACCCAGGGCGCCGCCCGCCTGCTCGACCACGGACCGGTCAGGCAGCTGGTGGTCGAGATGGACCGCGGCCTGCTGATCGCCATGTCGATCAGCGACGGCTCCTGCCTGGCCGTGCTGGCCGCCGCTTCCTGCGACGTGGGCGTGGTCGCCTACGAGATGGCCGTGCTCGTCGCCCGCGTCGGCGAGGTCCTCACCCCCATGCTCCGGGCCGAGCTGCAAGCCACCCTCCCGGCATGATGGTGAAGAGACTCCTGCTGGCACTGCCGGTCGTGTTGGCCCTGGCGATCGTCCTGCCCGCGGACGCGGCGACGAACACCAGGATCCCGACGGCCACGAGGTTCATCCCGAGTACGGCCACGCTCCAGGCCATCGTGGTGAAGAACACGACCTGGGCCAGTTCCTACGTCTCGGTGGAGACCTGGCGGCGAGCGTCGGCAGCGTCGGCATGGCAGCTCATCCACAGCGCGGGCGGTCGTGTCGGACGCAACGGCATCAAGCTGAACCGGCAGGAGGGGGACGGGACCACGCCGGCGGGCGGGTTCAGAATCCAGTGGGGCTTCGGGACGGGACCGAACCCGAACGGCAGGGG
>DASQWY010000027.1:0-7251 GCA_035640005.1 Actinomycetes bacterium | reverse complement strand
CACCCCGCCGAAGCCGCCGCCGAGCACCACCACCCGCCGCCCGCTGGCGGGCGCCGCCACGGCCGACCGGCGCCACGGCGACCAGCGGTCCAGGCCAACCTGCAGGCCGGGGCCGATGGTGCCGCCGACGCACAGGCACAGCAGCAGGGTGGGGAACAACGGCGCGGCCTGCGCGGCCATGACCGGCACCAGCGTCAGCGACAGCACCGCCCACGCCATCACGCCGAACAGCATGCCGTCCACGACCCCGGCGGCCAGTCCCGGCCGCGGCCGGAGGGGCAGGCGTCCCGTTGCCTGCCCCTCGCGGCCACCCGGGCGGCGGCCGGCGCGAGCGGCCCGTGTCCCGACGCTCGCGCCGGCGGTGCCGAGCTCGGGCCGCCGTGGCATCCGCTCCCTCCCGGAGCGTCGGTCACGTACCGGTGCCGCGCCTCGGCCGCCTGCGGCAGCCGACTCCGGTGACGGCGCGCACCGCGCGTACGTGGCCGGCGTTCCGGACGGATGACCGTCCACCAGGTCGCCCGGACGCATCCCTGGTCGACCGTCAGTGCCTGGCCGGCGCCGGGCGGCGCCGCTGGCGTTGCCCGACCGCCACCAGCAGGGAACCCGCGGCCATGACGCACAGCGCCAGGATCAGCAGGCCCTTGCTGCGCGACACCCCGGTGTAGGGCAGCGAGTTGGCGGTGGCGGCGTCGACCTTCGCCAGCTGCCCGCGGATCGCGCCCTTGGGGAACTCCGGCGAGTGGACGTTCACGTAGTAGCCGGTGGGGTTCTTGATGATCGCCTTGACCAGCGACGCGTCCGCGGTGGTGCAGCCGGACTTCTTGGTCACGGTCAGCGGGGTCTCCTGGGCGAAGAAGGGGACCACGATGGCGCCGGCGGTGCCTGCCGCGGCCTTGTGGATGTGGGAGGCCATCGCGTCGATGCCGGTCCAGTGCACGTCGTAGCAGACCTGCGTGCCGCGTACCCGGATCGAGGCGGTGCCGCTGCCCTTCGGGTCGCCCTTGGGGACCTCCACGCCGCCGGTCAGCCGGGCGATGAAGTAGGTCCACGCGCCCGAGCCGCCGGACGAGGACGAGCTGCCGCTGCTGCTGCCGCTGGTGCCGTAGCCGCCGGTGCTGTCCTCGGTCCCGCCGTACACGTCATCCCCGTAGCGGACCTGCTTGGTCTGGCTGCCGTCGCTGCCGCTGGTCTGGGCCAGCGCGGTCACCGGCCCGGCCAGCGCGGCCACCGCCAGCGCGGCCAGCGCGGCCAGCGCCATCCTCCTGATCATGAACGGGCTCCTTGGTGGGTGTGGGTGGTTGGCTGCTCGTCGGTGAGCCGGTCAGCGGAGGCGGCGCAGGTCCATGACCAGCACGCGCACGCAGTCGACCGGACCGCCCTGCTGGGCGAACGCCCGCGCGGCCACGTAGTGCGCTCCGCTGGCCGCGTCCACGCACACGCGGTAGCGGCCGGCCACCGTCAGCGGCGGCGCCACCCCGCTGAGCACGTCGGTGTCGCCGACCTGCTCGAGGACCACGAACGAGTCGCACTTCACGTCGGGCACGGCCCCGCTGGCGGCGATCCGCTGGATGCAGCCGTGGTTGTGGCCGTGCAGGTTGCCGTCGCTTTCGAGCCGCTGCGGCTCCACGCCGTACTGGGTCTTGGGGTCGTTGAACAGGCCCGGGTGGAAGTTCTTGAAGCGCGCCCGGATCTGGATCTCCTGGTTGAGCGGCAGGATGCGGCCGCTGCCGGGCCGCAGCACCAGGACCTCGGGGGAGTTGACGGGGATCTCGCCGTAGGGGGTCGGGTTGAAGACGCCGCCCTTCTGGGTGCCGTCGTGCACCGGCAGGTTGTTGATGTTGCCGTCGGGGTCCTGCTGCGCGGCCGTGGTGGTGGTGGCGTCGCCGTTGCTGGTGTCGGGCGCGCTGCTGTCCGGGGCGCTGCTGTCGGGCGCGCTGCTGTCGGGGGCGGTGGTGGCCGGGTCGCCGGCGGCCACGGTGGTGGTCGGGTCCTGCTGCTGCTGCGCGCCGGCAGCGTGGCTGAAGCCGACCAGCGTGGCCACCAGCAGCACCGCGCCGAGGCCGGCGGCCCACCGCGCCGACCACCGGCCACGGCCCGATGGCCGGCCAGAGGGGTGGAACAGGGTCACGATGGCTCCCTCCTTCGTCGAGGAGTCGCCGAAATGCTTTCGGGAACAGGGCGCCCGGGACGGGCGCAGGAAATGCCTACTGGATTGTCAGCCAGCCCTGCATCTCCTGCTGATGATATTTGCACCAGAACCGGTACCGGCCCGGGCCCGGCGTGGTGAAGCGGACCTCCGTGCGGCCGTCGGCGGGAATGTTCTTGGAGACGCCAACGCCCTCCAGCGTGAAATTGTGCTGCGTGCGGTCGTGGTTGGCGATGTCGAGCACCACCTTGGCGCCCGCGGCCGCCTGGTACTGGGTCGTGCTCCAGCTCGCGTCCTGCCCGGAGAGCTTGCCTGGAACGCCGCTGCGCAGCCTCACCGGCGCGGGGGAGGAGCCGCCGTAGCCGCCGGCGGCGGCCCCGGAGGGACCGTAGCCGCCGCCGTCCTTGGTGGTGGGGATGGTGCAGCCGGCCGCCACGAGCGCGACCCCGACCAGCAGCCAGCCGATCGTCAGCAGGCGACGTCGCGCCATTGCCACACTCCTTGCCGAAAACCTACTGCGGTAAAGTCGACTTCCGATGGGGAACACATCACCTCAAGAATGGATTCCCACTTTTTCCGAGAAATTTCTCAGGATCAGGGTGTACGGACGGTACGGACGCGTGCGCGACCGAGCTCGGCGGGCAGCAGCCGCCGCAGCCGCGCGCGGCCGCGGTGCAGCCGGGAGAGGACCGTGCCCTTCGGCGTGCCCATCACCGCCGCCGCCTCCTCGCACGACAGGCCCTGCAACTCGACCAGGGTCAGGGCGACGCGGTACTGCTCGGGCAGCTTGGCCAGTGCCCGCCGCAGCGCCTCCCGGTCGAGCTGGCGCAGGGCCTCCTCCTCCGGGCTGGGCATGTCGGCCCGGAACTGGGCGAGCACGTCGACGTCCTCGTCGTCGGCGGTCCGGTAGGTGATCCGCCGGCGGCCGCGGTAGTCCCGGCAGAAGACGTTGTGGGCGATCTGCAGCATCCACGCCCGGCAGTTGGTGCCGGCCTGGAACGACGCGAACGCCCGGAACGCCCGCAGGTAGGTCTCCTGGGTGAGGTCCTGGGCGGCCACCGGGTCGCCGGTCAGCCGCAGGTTCGCCCGGTAGATCGAGTCGTGCAGCGGCAGCGCGGTCTCCTCGAACCGCTCCTGGATCTCCTGGACGGAGGTGGCCGTCCCCGACACGGTCCCCGACACGGTCCCCGACACGGTCATCGGGCCGCACCTCCCCAGCGGCCACCGGCCCGCGCGCCGGGGCCGGCGGCCGTCCGCGGCGGCGGCCACGCCGGCTCCGGCCGGCGGCCGCGCCAGGACGCGGGCGCCGGGGCGGGCGCCGGGGCGCGGGCCGGGGCGCGGGCCGGGGCGGGCGCGGGGGCCGCCTGCCCGGTCCGCCCGCGGTTCCACGCCGTCAGCGGCACCGCCGCCGGCTGCATCAGCAGCGCCAGCGTCAGGCCCGACAGTGAGGCCCACACGACCGAGCCGAGCCAGATCTCCAGCACCCAGGTCACCCCGTAGCCTGCCCGCAGGATCGCGAAGTTCGCCGTCCAGTAGGCGGCCGGCGCGGCCGCCGCGACCGCCCGGGTCGCCCAGGGCCGCTGCGGCGAGGGGCGCAGCAGGGCGATGGCGACGTCGGCGGCGGCCCCGCCGAGCACCGCGGCGCCGACCAGCCCGACCAGGGCGAACTCGGTCTGGGTGGACAGCAGCAGCGCCACCGCGCCCGACATCACCGTGGCCGTGCCCAGCGGCGTCTGCCAGCGGCGCAGCAGCAGCAGCACCGGGGCGATGAACAGCAGGTTGTAGACCAGCACCCCGAGCAGGTCGTAGACCTGCACGGTCTCCAGGAACGGCGACCCGGGCGGCAGGGCGGCCTGCATCGGCCGCCGCCAGGCCACCACCGGCGACACGTACTGGAAGAAGAACGAGGCCATCGCGGTGACCAGGGTGGTCGACAGCAGCACCGGCCAGAACACGCGCAGCCCCGGCACCCTGGCCGGGCTCGGCCCCGACCAGGCCGCCCGCAGCCCGGAGCTGACCAGCAGCGAGGCGCCCGCGAACAGGATCAGGTGGAACGGCGCGATCAGCCGCGCCAGGCCCTTCTCCTCACCGAACAGCGTGTGCCACACCGCGTCGCCGGCCAGCGCCGTCATCGACAGGCCCATGCCGACCAGGGCGGTGCGGTAGCCCGGCGGGACCGCCTCCAGCGACCACGCCCCCCGCTGCTGATGCCTGGTCAGGATCCACAGCGCGGTGACCGTGAAACCGGTGTACAGCACCCCGTGCCACGGGGTCAGGAACGGTCCCAGCCCGTCGTCCAGCAGGTTGATGTGGTTCCAGCCGTCCAGGTACAGGCCCAGGACCAGCAGCAACGAGCACCAGCCGGTGATGACGTCCTCCCGCCAGGTCGCCCGCCGCGCCGCCCGCGGCGCCAGGTGCCGCGGCCCGGGACCGTCCTGCTCGGCAGGGGCGACGCCACGCGGCCGCCGCTCGTGCCGGCCGGCCGCCTCCGACGCCGACGGTTGCCGCCCGGCGACCAGTCCCAGTGGGTCACGCATCAGCTCATCACCATCCCTTGGGTCGCTCGACCATGCGCTCATCCGCGAGTCACCTGGAGACCTCAGGGATGCCAGCCGCGGTGCATGAAGTCGTTCGGCGCGGTGGTGTTGACCATGGCGCCGAGGACCGCCGCGATCACCGCGCCGGCGAACGCGATGATGAACAGGTTGGTCAGCACCTTCCGCACCTGCGAGTCGGCGACCAGCCGCGCCCGGTAGCGCAGCGCCACGAACGCCACCGCGGTCGCCAGGAAGGGCGTGGTCCAACCGATGTGGATCTTCCACTCCATGGCGAAGGTGTCCCAGAACCGCAGCCCGGGACTGTGCAGCAGGTACTGCTGCGGGTACAGCTCGATGTTGCCGCCGGGTGGCATGCTGGCGCGGTAGCCGGCGTAGCCGAACCAGGTCCCGGTCGCCGACGCCAGCCACGCCACCACCGCCATCGCCACCGTGCTCAGCTTGCGGATGCGGTCCTTCAGCCGCGACTCCCCGGTGGTCAGCAGGGTTCCGAGGCCGCCGCCGAAGGCGTGGACGAGCACGATCCCGAACATCGAGTGGGCGGCGAAGAACAGCTGCCGGGTGGTCAGCAGCCGGCTCGACACGACCAGCACGCTCAAGCCCGCGCCGACCACCACCACCGCCGCGGCGATCAGCACCGTGCTGGCGTTCAGCAGCGCCGTCGTCCGGCGCCGCGAGATCCGGCCGCGGGCGGCGCCGCGGCCGCGGCCGCGGGCGGCCTCCTCGAAGAGCTCCTGCTCCTCGTCCTCGTCGAGCTCGTCGGGGTCGGCGGCGTACCTGGGCGCCGGCGGGCGCCGCACGCGCGCCGGCCGGCGGTGGCCATTGCGCCGCCGCGGCGGCGCCTGCACCGGCCACGCCTCCTCGCCGGACCAGCCGCCATCGCGGTCGTCCGCCCACTCGCTGGCCTCCTCCGCCGGCGACCAGGCGGCGGTGTCGCCGGCCGGCTCCCGGCGGCCGGGCTGCCGGCTCGGCATGCCGCGGCCCGTCCTGAGCATCCACCGGCCGGTGTCCAGGTCCTCCTCGTCCTCGTCGCCGCGCACCCAGCCGGTGGCCTCGGCATCGGGCGTCCACTGGCCGGTCTCCTCCCCGCGCAGGTAGGCGACCCGCAGCTGCTCGAACAGCGGCTCGTCGGTGGGAGGTTCGCGGCGCGCCGGGCGTTCGTCGACCGACCGGCCCGAGTACCAGGCGTCACGCAGGTCGTCGAGGTCGCCGTCGAGGTCGCCGTCAAGCTGGGTCACGGCGACCTCCCCTCCACGCGCTGCCGCCGACGGCGGGACGACGGGATGCAGGGAGCTTCAGCTCAACCCGTGGGAGGCAAGGATCCAGCCAGGCCGCCATCGCAGCCACCTCGTATTCACATAGCGCAGCCAGCGGCTGCAAGCCGACGGGGGGATCACGATTTTCACCAGTCAATGACCGGCGGACCGGGGAGATCGTGCGTCAGTATTACGACCCTGAAATATCACCAACCGCGGCGCACGCCCGGGGGGCGCCTCGGGCATTCCCTGCCGTGGGGGCGACAGAGAGGGGAGAGCCCGGGGATGATCCGCGGTGGCGAATCAGAGCGGCGATTCCGGGGGAAACGCCTGAGCCGGGGAGGTTCTATTCCTCTGGTGCCATGGGGGTAGCATCGCGGACTGTACGACACCCCCCAAGTTGAGTCAAATCGTGTACCCTCCGAGACCTTTCCGTGACCTGCCCCTCGTTACTCCCCCGTTGGCATGCCTGGTCCCGTCCCCGCCGGCGCCGGACCGCGGACCCTGGGTCGGGCCGCCAGCTCCACTGGACGCCGCCCCGGGCCGCCGCTGCCCATGCCGCCCCTTCGAGAAGACGGGAATCTACCGGACGTACCCGGAGTTCCCTCCCAACTAGTGCGAGGCCACCGTCCAGCTCGCCCGCCATCCAGGTGGGCGCGGGGACGACGACCGGAAGGAGGTGAGCACACCAGCGCCATGGGGAACGCCTCCGTCCGACGACCGAGGCGTTGACGCGTAGCGAAAGAGCGGCCGGGCGCGGATCCCCCCGCCCGGCCGCTCGATTCGCCCCAGACGTCAGCACCCCCACTCCACCCACAGCCCGACCACCCGCCCGTGCCGTACCGCCGCGTCGGCCGGGCGGTCGGCATCTCCAAGACCGAGGTCGGCGACGGCCTGGACCTGCTGCTGGGCCCGCTGGGCGCCCTCGGCTTCTGCCAGCCCGACGGCAGCTTCCTCACCACCCTGGACGACCTGCGCCGCTGGCTTGCGGAGATGGCCGAGGTCGGCGAGGCGGTGCTGCTGGACGGGCTGGCGACCCGGGTGCAGCGCCCCCGCGGGTGGGGCAACCAGAAGGTGCTGTATGACGCCAAGCGGCATGCCCACACCGCCCAAGGGTGGCGCTCTCCACCGTCCACGGCGACCTGCTGTGGCTGACGGTGGCTGGCCGGGCAGCTGCCACGAGCAGGAGTTGGTGACCTTGGCCGGCCTGGACGGCGCCTTGGACCCGGTCGCGGTCGCCAGCCTGCTGGACCGCGGCTTGCGTGGCATGCCAAAGGGTCGCGAGCGTGGCACG
>DASQWY010000026.1:0-3509 GCA_035640005.1 Actinomycetes bacterium | reverse complement strand
CATGGCGCGCAGCTCCTGCTCGTCCTTGACCTCGCGCAGCTCCTCCACCAGCGGCGGGGCCGGCACCACCGCCCGGCCGGGCAGCAGCGCCCGCAGCCGCTGCCCCTCGCCCCAGGTGAGCCCGGCCGGCTCGAAGCCGAGGCCGTCCCCTGCCGCCGCCAGCGTCCGCGCGGCCCCGCCGATCAGGTCGGCGGGGGCGAGCACCAGCTCGACGCCCGGCACCTCGGCGGTCGCCTGCGACTCGTAGCGCCGGTCGGTCAGGAACAGGGTGCGGTCGTGCAGCAGCAGCAGCGCCCCGTAGGTGCCGGAGAAGCCGGTCATGTAGCGGACGTTGACCGGCTTGGTGACCAGCAGGGCGGCCAGGTCGGCCTGGGCCAGGCGGGCGCGGAGCGCCTGGCGCCTGGCGACGGGACGGTCCCGGCCGGAGGGCATCGCCCCATGGTGCCAGCGAATCAGGCGGTGGGCGGGCTGGCGAACCCGGCGGCGGCGCGCAGGCCCAGCTCGTAGCTTGCCGGGCCGAGGCCGGCGATCACCCCGGCGGCGACGGGGGCGACGGCCAGGTGGTGCCGCCAGCGCTCGCGGGCGTGCACGTTGGAGAGGTGGACCTCCACCACCGGGATCCCGGACGCCTCGACCGCGTCGCGCAGCGCGTAGGAGGTGTGGGCCAGCGCGCCGGGGTTGAGCACCGCCGCGGCCACCCCGCGGCCCTTGGCGGCCAGCAGCGCCTCCACCAGCTCGCCCTCGTGGTCGGACTGCAGGCCCTCGACGGTCACGCCGAGCCGGCCGGCCAGCGCGGCGAGGCGGGCCATCACGCCGTCCAGGTCGAGGGCGCCGTAGTGGGCCGGGTCGCGGCGGCCGAGCGCGCCGAGGTTCGGCCCGTGCAGCACCAGCACCAGCGGCCCGGACCCGCTGGCCTGGAAGCGGCGGCTCACGGCGGGTCCTCGGCCAGGGAGCGGATGGCGGCGGCCAGCACGGCCCGCTCGGGCGCCGCCACCACCTCGGGCCGGCCGACCTCCCGCAGCAGCACCAGCCGCGGGCCGCGCAGGAACTTCTTGTCGGTGGCCATGGCGTCCAGCACCGCCTCGGGGTCCAGCCGCAGCCCGCCGACCGGCAGGCCGAGCGGGCGCAGCAGCGCTACGTGGCCGCCCGCCAGGCCGGGGCGTGCCAGGCCGGCCGCCTCCGCCACCCGCGCCGCCCACACCATGCCGAGCGAGACCGCCTCGCCGTGGCGCAGGCCGCGGTAGCCGTCCAGCCGCTCCAGCGCGTGCCCGAGGGTGTGCCCGTAGTTCAGCACCATTCTGCTCACCGGGGCACCCCTACGGGGTTCCCCGGACCCCTCCGGCCGTAGGCCCGTCTCGCGTTCGTCGGCGGCGACCACGGCGGCCTTGACCCGCACGGCCGCGCGGACCAGCGGCGCCAGCGCGTCCGGGTCGCCGGCCGCCGCCGGCCCGGCCGCCGCCGCGAGCGCGGCGGCCAGGGCGGGGTCGCCGACCAGGCCGGCCTTGGCGACCTCGGCCAGGCCGCTGCGCACCTCGCGCGCGGGCAGCCCGGCCAGCGCGTCCAGGTCGGCGACCACCGCCACCGGCTGGTGGAACGCGCCGACCAGGTTCTTGCCGGCCGGCAGGTCGACCGCGGTCTTGCCGCCGACCGCCGCGTCGACCATGCCGAGCACGGTGGTCGGCACGTTGACCAGCGGCACCCCGCGCAGCCAGGTGGCGGCGGCGAAGCCGGCCGCGTCGGTGGTGGCGCCGCCGCCGACCGCCACCAGCGGGTCGGCGCGGTGGGCGGGGATGGCGGCCAGCCGGTCGAACAGGCCGGCCAGCACCTCCAGCCGCTTGGCGTCCTCGCCGGCGGGGACCTCCAGCAGGCGGGCGTCCAGCCCGCGCCGCGCCAGCGCGCCGGCGACCCGCTCGGCCAGGGCGGCGACCGGCGCCGCGCAGACCACCGCCGCGACCTGCGCACCCGGGAACGGGGGCAGCAGCTCCTCCAGCCGGTCCAGCAGGCCGCGCCCGACCCACACCGGGTAGCCGCCGCCGGGGGTGGGGACCTCCACCCGCGCCGGCTCCACGGCCGCGGAGGGCCGGTTCACCTCAGCGGCCGGCCATGGCGCCGACCCGGCGCCGGTACCAGTCCAGCACCTCGGCCGCGGCCGCCTCGACGGTCAGCCGGTCGGTGTCGATGGCGACGTCGCCGGCGGTCTCGTAGATGGGGCCGCGGGCGACCAGCAGGTCGCGGATGCGGCCGACCCGGTCGCCGGAGTTGAGCAGCGGGCGGTCGGTGACGCCGGTGAGCCGCCCCGCCAGCGTCTCCGGGGTCGCCCGCAGGTACACCAGCAGGCCGGCCTGCTTGAGGGCGGTGCGGTTGTCGGCCGACAGCACCGCGCCCCCGCCGACCGCGACCACCCGGCCGGCCACGGCGATGGCCCGGTCGATGGCGCCGATCTCGCGGCGGCGGAAGCCCTCCTCGCCCTCGTGCTTGAAGATCTCCCCGACGGTCGCGCCGGTCGCCCGCTCGATCATCTGGTCGGTGTCGATGAACTCGCGGCCGAGGGTGCGCGCGACGGCCCGCCCGACCACGGTCTTGCCGGCTCCCATGAAGCCGATCAGCACGATGGTTGGCTGGATCGGGCGCACGTCGTGACATCTCCCTTCCCTGCGGGCACGCTGCCGAGCCTAGTCGGTGCCCAGCAGTCTGTCACGGTGCCCCGGCACGGCAGTTCGGACAGTATCGCTTCTATCGAGGAGAGCATCGTGATCGTGGGGTTGGGGATACAGACGCCGAAGTGTCGCTGACGCCCGGTACGATCCGTCCGCCATGAGGTACACCACGTTCCGGTTCGCAGTCGCTCCCACCCCCGCACAGGCGGCGCTGCTGGCCCGCCACGCCGGAGCGTCCCGGTTCGCCTACAACCAATGCCTGCAGCTGGTCACCGACGCGCTGGACGCCAAGCGAGCCGACCCGTCGGCCCCGGTGCCGTGGTCGGGCTTTGACCTGATCAACGCGTTCAACGCTTGGAAGGGGCACCGAGCAGGCTGGGCGTGTGTTCGTCGCCGCTGCGGACGGCACCGTCACCAAGCAGGTCACGGGCCTGGCGTGGCGGCATGAGATCTGCGCGCAGGTGTTGGAGGAGGCCGCGGTCGACCTCGGTCGGGCACTCGCCGCCTACAGGGACTCAAAGACCGGGAACCGCAGGGGCCGGCGGGTCGGGTTCCCTAGGCGCAAGCGCAAGGGCCGCTCCCGCGACAGCTTCCGGCTGCGCAACAAGCAGAGCAGTACCGGCGGCTTCCTGATCCGTGTCGGGGAGGGCCATCCCCGCTCGGTCACCCTGCCCAAGCTCGGCACCATCCGGGTGCACGACGACACCCGCCGGCTGCGGCGGCTGCTGCGCCCCGCCCAGCACCTCGACCCCGACACCAGCAAACTGGTGGTCGCGCCGCGTGCCAAGGTCCTGTTCGCCACCTGCAGCCGGCACGGCACCCGCTGGTACGTCAGCCTCACCGTCCACGCCC
>DASQWY010000025.1:0-10134 GCA_035640005.1 Actinomycetes bacterium | reverse complement strand
CGCGGACCGCCAGCGGGGCGAACACCGCCGCGCCGAACCCGCCCGCCCGCAGCGCCGGCTGCCGGACCCGCTGGTCGCTGGCGGCGTCGGCCACCACCACCGACTTGCCGGTGCGGACGACCTCGCCGGAGACCGACCCCTCCACCGGGAACGAGCTGCCCAGCAGCCGCTCGGCGTGCAGCCCGTCGGCCGCCTGCACCCGCAGCTCGCCGGGCCCGGCCGGCCCGGCCAGCGAGGCCAGGTCGGCGCCGACCAGGGCGCGGGCGCTGCTGGTGACCAGCTGCAGGACCTCGTCCGGGTCGGTGCCGGACAGGATCGCCGAGGCGATCTGGCGGAGCGCCTCCAGGCGCCTGGCGCGGGCGCCGGCGTCCTGGTACAGGCGGGCGTTCTGGATGGCGACGCCGGCCTGGGCGGCGAGCACCACCAGGTCGCGCTCGTCCTCGGCGGTGAACTCGGCGGCGCCGCGCTTCTCGGTCAGGTAGAGGTTGCCGAACACCTGGCCGTGGGCGCTGACCGGGGCGCCCAGGAAGGAGCGCATGGTCGGGTGGTTGGGCGGGAAGCCGGCCGAGCGGGGGTCGCTGGCGAGGTCACGCAGGCGCAGGGGCACGGCGTCGTCGATCAGCACGCCGAGGATGCCGCGCCCGACCGGGATGTCCCCGATCGCGGCCCGTTCGGCGGCGGTCACGCCGGTGGTGATGAACTCGGTGATGGTGCCGTCCCGGCCGAGCACGCCGAGGGCGCCGTAGCGGGCGCCGGTGAGGTCGGCGGCCAGGTCGACGATCCGCTGCAGGGTGGCCGGCAGCGACAGCTCGGAGGACAGGGCGAGCCCAGCCTCCAGCAGCCGCTCGTTCCGCTCCCGCCAGCCCATCGTCACCGGAGGGTAGCATCGCGGCTCCCTGGCCAGCGGCCTGCGCACGTCCCCGTAGGTCGAGCGGGCGGCGAACCTGGGCCGAACGGCCCCTGCCTGGCGTGCCCCCCGGCCCGTTACCATGGGGCCGTGATCCGGCAGGCTGGTCCTCGGGGCGGGTGGCTGGCGTCGAACCCGCCGGGGAGGTGGAACAGGTGGCTACGACCACCGCGGCAGCCAGGAACCTCGAGCAGCAGCTCGGGACCGTCCGCGAGGCGATGACCAGCAAGGTGGTGCTGCTACTGGCGGACATGCGCGCCGACGCCGCCCTGCGCCGGCTGGAGCACACCTCGGTCTCCGGCGCCCCGGTGGTGGACCACGGCCGGGTGGTGGGCGTCATCACCCAGCGCGACCTGATCGTCCCCACCCTCATCCCCGCCGCCGTCGAGAGCATCCCGGGCCAGCCCCCGAGGCACCGGGTCCGCGACCTGATGAGCGACGACCCGATCACCGGGCAGGCCGACTGGTCGCTGGCGCGGGCGTCGCGGACCATGGTCGACAACGGCGTGAACCGGCTGCCGATCGTCGATGGGCAGGGCAGGCCGATGGGCATCCTCACCCGCGACGACGTGCTCCGCGCCCTCGCCCGCCGCGTGCCGGCCGCCCAGATCTAGGCGCCTCCCGCGCCGCTGGCGGGCGGCCAGGGGATCACGCACAATTGCCCGGCCGACGGCCGGATCGGGCCGCGGCGCCCGTCCAAGAGGCTGTCACCCCAGGATGTTGGGAGGGTCCGGCATGACCAGGATCGGCGTGCTCACCGGCGGCGGCGACGTCCCCGGCCTGAACGCCTGCATCAAGACGCTGGTGTACGGCGCCGTCGAGCGCGGCTACGAGGTGGTCGGGCTGCGGCGCGGCTGGGCGGGGCTGCTCGACTACGACCTGGACGCCACCGAGCCGCAGGACCACTGCGTGCAGCGGCTCACCAAGAACGACGTGCGGACCATCGACCGCAGCGGCGGGACGTTCCTGCACACCAGCCGGACCAACCCGGGCAAGGTCCGCCCGCGGGACGTGCCGCCGTTCCTGGCCGGCCAGGGGCAGGCCGAGTCCGAGGGCCCGTTCGACTTCACCACCCACTCCCTGCAGGTGATCGAGCGGCTCGGCCTGGACTGGCTGGTGCCGATCGGCGGCGACGACACCCTGTCGTACGGCGAGCGGCTGTCCAGGGAGGGGGTGCCGGTGGTGGCGATCCCCAAGACGATGGACAACGACGTCTACGGCACCGACTACTGCATCGGCTTCTCCACCGCCGTCACCCGCAGCGTGCAGTTCATCCACCAGCTGCGCACCTCGACCGGCTCCCACGAGCGCATCGCCGTCATCGAGCTGTTCGGCCGCAACTGCGGCGAGACCTCGCTGCTGTCGGCCTACCTGGCGGGGGTGGACCGGGCGATCATCTCGGAGGTCCCGTTCGACCCGGAGATCCTGGCCGGCTACCTGCTGGAGGACAAGGCGGCCAACCCATCCAACTACGCGATGGTCACCGTCAGCGAGGGCGCCCGCATGCTCGAGGGCGAGGTGCACGAGTGGGGCGACCGGGACGCCTACGGGCACCGCAAGCTCGGCGGGATCGGCCTGATCACCGGCGACGCGCTCAAGAAGCTGACCGGCCAGGACATCGTCTACCAGCAGGTCGGCTACCTGATGCGCTCGGGCGCGCCGGACGCCCTTGACCTGATGGTGGCGGTCAACTACGCCAACGTGGCCCTCAACCTGATCGACCGGGACGGCGGCGCCAGCATGGTCGCGCTGCGCAGCGGCACCTACACCTCGGTCCCGATCGACACCATGCTGCAGGGCACCAAGCGCGTGGACGTGGACGCCCTCTACGACGACAAGGCGTATCGGCCGCTGATCCGGCAGGTCGACGGCAAGCCGATGTTCCTGTACTGATCCGGTTCAGGCGCTGACCAGTCGGCGTGGTCAGCCGGTGAAGGGCTCGGGGCCGAAGCGGCCCCACGCGACGAAGGCGGCCATGGCGAGATAGACCAGGTCGGGCGCGATCGTCACGTTGGTCACGTGCCTGCTGCGGAGGCGCGTGATCACCGCGCCAACAAACAGCAACACCGCACCGGTAGCAGCCAGCGGCACCAGAACCGGTGCGATGTCGAGCGCGGCAGGCAGGATCAGGCCCGCCGCGGCCAGGACCTCGATGGCTCCGATGGCCTTGAGGGCACCGGGGCTGAAGTCCTTGACCCATCTCGCGGCGGCGAACAGGCCGGCCATCTTCTCCTTGGGCACGAACAGCTTGGCGCTGCTGAGCAGGAAGACAACGGCCAGCAGTCCGGCAACGATCCACAGAGCGAGGTTCAGCGTGAGGTTCACGAGGATCTCCCTTGCGGGGTTGTCGGCGATTCCCGCTGGTCGGGTATCCAGGCTGGGCCGGGCCTACTCACCCCACCGCTACCACGGCTGCCCTGCTAGGCGCCGACCTTCTCCATCTCCTCGCTGTAGCGGCCGTAGCGGGCCGCGCCGTTCAGCTCGGCCCGGTGGTGGTAGGCCTTCTGCGCGGCGGGGACGTTGGCGCGCTCGCCCTTCCACGCCTTGAGCGCCGGGGCCTGCAGGGCGCGCCCGTAGGAGAAGCTGAGCTGCCACGGGTGCGGGCCGCGCTGGTTCATCGCGTTCAGGTGCGCGGTGGCGGCCTCGTCGGTCTGGCCACCGGAAAGGAACACGATCCCCGGCACCGACGCCGGCACGTTGTCGAGCAGGCAGCGCACGGTCGCCTCGGCGACCTCGGCGACGCCGGCCTGCTCGGGGCAGTCCTTGCCCGACAGGACCATGTTCGGCTTGAGCAGGGCGCCGTCGAGCTGGACGTGGTGGCGGCGCAGCGCGGTGAACACGCTGGCGAGGGTGGCGGCCGTCGCCTGCCGGCAGCGTTCGATGGTGTGGTCGCCGTCCATCAGCACCTCTGGCTCCACGATCGGCACCAGCCCGGCCTCCTGCGACAGGGAGGCGAAACGCCCCAGCGCCTCGGCGTTGGCGTCGATGCAGCTGGCCGTCGGGATGCCGTCGCCGATGGTGATCACCGCCCGCCACTTGGTGAACCTGGCGCCGAGGTCGCGGTACTCGTTCAGCCGGCCGCGGAGGCCGTCGAGGCCCTCGGTGACCTTCTCGCCGGGTGAGCCGGCCAGGGCGACGGTGCCCTTGTCGACCTTGATCCCGGGGATGATCTCCTGCCGGCCCAGCACCTCGGGGAAGGGGGTGCCGTCGGCCGCCCGCTGCCGGATCGTCTCGTCGTACAGGATCACGCCGCTGATGAAGTTGCCGGCGCCCTCGGTGGTGAACAGCAGCTCCCGGTAGGCGCGGCGGTGCTCCTCGGTCGACTCCACGTCGATCGAGTCGAACCGCTTCTTGATCGTGCCCGAGCTCTCGTCGGCGGCGAGGATGCCCTTGCCAGGGGCGACGATCGCCCTGGCGGTGGCGGTGAGGTCCTGCGTGGTCATGGTGGACTCCTTGTTCGGGTGGGACGGCCTCCATGCCAGACGACAGTCTGATTGTGCCCGTCCCCCGCTCCGCGCAGCTAGGAGGGGCCGGCGATCCTGGCCAGGCGCACCGCCTCGGCGACGCCCCCGGTCCACGGCTCGCCGTGGCCGGGCAGCAGCACATCGGCCTCCAGGCCGGCGAGCACGTCCAGCGACCGCAGCGCCTGGGCGCTGTCGCGGTTCAGGCCGGACGGCATGATCTGCGGGCCGGCCCGGCCGGTGAGCGGGTTCCTGGTCGCCAGCGTGTCGCCGGCCAGCAGCACCCGCCGCCCCTCCAGCAGCAGCGCGGCGTTGCCCGGGGTGTGCCCGGGCGCGAGCAGGGCGCGGGGGCGTCCCGGCAGCTCCAGCGCCTCGCCGTCGGCGAAGGTGCTCACCTCGCGGACCGGGACGATCCTGCCGGCCCCGCGGCGCAGCAGCGAGAACAGCGTGCGGTAGAACTCGACTCGCAGCAGGTAGGCGCTGGCGCTGCCCTCGTTCTTCCCCGGCGACGCGCCCTTGGCGACGGCCTCGTCCGCCTGGTGGATCCAGACGCGCGCGCCCGCCTCCGCGCGGGCGCGCTCGGCGCAGCCGACGTGGTCGCTGTGGGCGTGGGTGAGCAGCACGGCCTCCAGGTCGCCGAGCTGCCGGCCGAGCGCGGCCACGCCGCGCAGCAGCAGCCCCCAGTCGCGAGGGGCGCCGGCGTCGACCAGCACGAGCCTGCCGCCGTCCTCGACCAGGTAGAAGTTCACGACCCCCTGGGTCAGCCGGTGGACGCCCTCGGCCACCTCCACCGCGACCACCTCCCTCTGGCTAGCAGGCGAACTCGTGGGTCTCGCCGGGGGCGATCTCGGCCACCTGCCCGTTCACGCACACCTTGATCGGCGGCGCGCCGCTGGGGGCGAGCGCGACCTGCACGCGGTCGCCGGTCAGCCGCACGTGCACGCCCCAGTGGCCACGGTAGCGCAGGCTCAGGTCGAGCCCGTCCAGCTCGCGCGGCAGGCTCGGGTTGAACCAGAGCACGTCCTCGCGGGCCTCCAGGCCGGTGTAGCAGCGCTGCGCCAGGTCGACGGTGCCGACCATGGCGCCCAGGTGGATCCCTTCGGCGGTGGTGCCGCCCTGCACGTCGTGGACGTCGGAGGCCAGCGCCTCGGCGAAGAAGCTCCACGACCGCGTCCGGTCGGAGCGGGCCAGCACCCAGGCGTGCACGACGCTCGACAGGGTCGAGCCGTGCGAGGTCCGCCGCAGGTAGTAGTCGACGGTGCGCGGGATGGTGGCCGGGTCGAGCGGGTAGCCGAGCCCGTCCAGCAGCTTGCCCAGCTCGTCGGCGGACAGCAGGTAGAACAGCATCAGCACGTCGGCCTGCTTGGACGCTTTGTAGCGGTTGGTGCTGTCGCCCTCGGCCTCAAGGATGCGGTCGAGCCGGCGGATGTCGCCGTAGCGGCGGCGGTAGCCGTCCCAGTCCAGCTCCGCCAGCCGCTCGTAGCCCTCGAACTGGCTGATGACGTCGTCGTGGAAGCAGACCTTGAGCTTGCGGCTCAGCTCCTCCCAGCGGTCGGTCTCCTGGCGGCGCAGCCCCAGCCGCTCCTCCAGCTCGGTGCGTCGGTCGCTGGGCAGCACCGCCAGGGTGTCGAGGGCGCGCAGCAGCGTCCAGGCGGCCATCACGTTGGTGTAGGCGTTGTTGTCCAGGCCGGGCAGGTCGCGGTCCGGGTAGCCGTCGTGGTACTCGTCCGGGCCCATCACGCCGCGGATCTCGTAGCGGTCGGCGGCCTGGTCGTAGCTGGCCGCGCTGGCCCAGAAGCGGGCGATCTCCAGCAGCATCTCGGCGCCGTACTCACAGAGGAACTCGACGTCGCCCTCGACCTGGTAGTAGTGCCAGATGTTGTAGGCGATGGCGATGTTGACGTGCCGCTGCAGGTGGGAGTTGTCGGGCAGCCAGCGCCCCGAGCGCGGGTTCAGGTGCACCAGCTGGGTCTCCTCGCGGCCGTTGGAGCCGCTCTGCCACGGGTACATGGCGCCGGCGTAGCCGGCCGCGGCGGCCTCGGCGCGCGCCTGCGGCAAGCGCCGGTGGCGGTAGCGGAGCAGCGCCCGCACCAGCTCGGGCAGGCGCCAGGTGAGGTACGGCAGCACGAACAGCTCGTCCCAGAAGACGTGGCCGCGGTAGGCCTCGCCGTGCAGGCCGCGGGCTGGCACGCCCGCGTCCAGGTCGACGGTGTGCCAGGAGAGCGTCTGCAGCAGGTGGAAGACGTGCAGGTTGAGGGTGCCGGCGGTCTCGCCCTCGTCCTGCAGGCCGATGCGGCAGCGCCGCCACAGCTGCTCCCAGGCGAGCGCGTGCCGCTCCAGCAGCGCCTCGAACGCGCCGGCGGCGGCGGCCCGGTCGCGCGCCTCCAGCCCGCTCTCGGTGACCCCCCGGTCCCTGCCGGTGAACAGGGCGACGACCTTCTCGGCGGTGACCTCCTGGCCCTCGGCGAGGTCGGTCGCCAGCTCGTGGGCGACCAGGCCGTCCTCCACCACCGCGCGGCGGGCGGCCGGCAGCGCCTGCCCGTCGCGGAGCAGGCGCGTGCGGGCCGCCTCGGCCACGCGCATGCGCGAGCTGACCGTCTCGACCTGCAGCCAGATGGTCTCCGCGCCGGCCTCGCCGCCCTCGAGCGGCCGCAGGTGGCGGCCGTCCAGCTGCCGGTAGCGGGCGACCCCGGCGTTGCTCACCCGGCCGTCGATGGCCGAGCGCACCTCCAGACGGCCGGCCCAGTTCTCGGCCAGGAAGGTTGCCTGCAGGGCGGCCAGGTGCGGGTCGTCCATGCTGACCAGGCGCCGCTCGGTGACGGCGGTGACGCGGCCCTGCCGGTCGCGGACGCGGAAGCGGCGCTCCAGCAGCCCGCGCCGCAGGTCCAGCTCCTGCCGGTGCTCCAGCAGCTCGCCGGTGCCCGGCTCGAACCAGTCGCCGCCCTCGACCCGGAAGGTCAGCGGCAGCCAGTTCGGCAGGTTCACCAGGTCCTCGTTCTCGACCGCGCGCCCGGCGACCTGGCTGGTCAGCCGGTCGTAGCAGCCGGCGACGTAGGTGCCCGGGTAGTGGGTGCCGTCGGCGTGCGACTCGGCGGCCGCCCCACGGGTGGCGAAGTAGCCGTTGCCGAGCGTGCAGAGGGCCTCCCGCAACCCTTCCTCGCCTGGGTCGAAGCCCTCGTACGCCAGCGTCCAGCTCAGCTCCGGCCACCCCCGGCCAGCACCGTCTCCGCGGCCAGCTCGCCGAGGTCGCCGACGACCACGTCGGCGCCGCTGGCGGCCAGGTCGGCCGCCTGGTCGCCGCGGTCGACCCCGACGACCAGCCCGAAGCCGCCGCGGCGGCCGGCCTCGACCCCGGCGAGCGCGTCCTCGACCACCGCGGCGCGGGCCGGCTCCACCCCGAGCCTGCCCGCCGCCTCCAGGAACAGGGCCGGGTCGGGCTTGCCCGCCAGCCCCAGGCGGGCCGAGTCGACCCCGTCCACCGCCGCGTCGAACAGGCCGCCGATGCCGGCGGCCTCCAGCACGGCGCGCATGTTGCGGCTGGACGACACCACCGCGGTGCGCGCCCCGGCCGACCTGAGCGCCTCCACCAAGGCCACCGAGGACGGGAAGGGGCGCACGCCGTCGCTGCGCAGGCGCGCCAGGAACTCCCGGTTCTTGCGGTTGCCGAGCCCGCACACGGTCTCCCGGTCCGGCGGGTCGTCCAGCTCGCCCCAGGGCAGCTGGACGCCGCGGGAGGCGAGGAAGGCGGCCACCCCGTCGAAGCGCGGCCGGCCGTCGACGTAGCGCAGGTAGTCGGCCGGCTCGAACGGCCGGAACGGCTCGCCCAGGCGCTCGGAGCGCTCCCGCAGGTAGCCGTCGAACAGCTGCTTCCAGGCGGCGGCGTGGACCGAGGCGGTGTCGGTCAGCACGCCGTCGGTGTCGAACACCACCGCGTCGATGGCCCGCATGGGCCAAGCGTAGCCGACGGCGCGCCCGCCGTGGTGGAGGCGGCCGTGGCGGCCGCCTCCACCAGGACCAGGCGGGCTAGCGCGGCGGGATGCGGACCACCTGTCCGGTGCCGGGCAGCTGGCCGCTGGGGTCGGAGCCGGGGAAGATGCCGAAGTTCGACACGTAGAAGCCGCCGTCGGGGGCGATCACGAAGCCGGTCGGCGTGACCAGCCCGTCACTGGCCAGCGTCCGGCGGCTGCCGTCACGGCCGACCCGGATCAGGGCGCCGGTCGGGTCGTCGCCGCTGAGGCCGTTGGCGGCGATCTCCAGCACGTCCAGCCGGCCGCGGCCGTCGAAGGCGAGGTCGATGATGTTGGTGAAGCCCCTGGCGTACACGTGCGGCCGGTGGCCCGGCACGACCCGCCAGACGCGGGCGGCGCCCTTGGGGAACGGGAAGCCGGTCAGCTCGCCCACGTAGTAGGCGCCGTCGGGGCCGCGGGTGACGCTGGTCGGCACGGCCTGGAAGGGGATCTTGGTGCCCGGCGGCAGCCCCAGCTCGGGCGGGGCCAGGGTCATGCGGACCGGGAACACCGCCAGCACCGAGATGTGGCCGTTCCGGTCGACCCGGAGCAGGTCGTTGCCGCCGGCGTCGGCCACGACCTGGTGGCCGGGCTCGGCCAGCACGGCGTAGGGGTCGCTGTCGATCCCGCTGCTGCCTGGCTCGGCGCCGGCGCCGTGGTCGGGGTTGTGGGCGGCCTCGAACGCCGGGAAGTCGGCGACGAAGCTGGTGTGCCCGCCGGCCACCTTGAGCAGCCGGCCGAAGGCCGCGCCGGCCGCGCCGAACGGCGCGCGCCCCTCGGGGCCGCCGCCGGCGTGCTGCACCACCACGTAGCGGGTGGCGCCCAGGTAGGACACGTCGGCCGGGCCGGTGGCGGCGACGCCGCCCGCCTCGGCCAGCGACGGCAGGCCGGTCTGCACCCGGTGCTGGGTGCCCCGCCAGATGCGGGTGACCGCGCCGCTGCTGCCGAAGCAGACCTGGTCGCCCTCTGGGCCGGTGAGGCAGGGGCCGGCGCCGCCGGCTCCGGCCTCGGCGACGTACAGGGCGCCGTCGGGACCGAAGGCGATGCCGCGCGGGTTGTTCAGCCCGCTGGCCACGACCCGGTACCGGCCTGCCGCGGCGGCGGTGGACGGTGACGCGGCCGACGCCGGGCCCGCCAGCGCGGCCACGGCCGCGAGCGCGAGCAGGCTCGCGACCGCGCTGGCGCGTCGGAGCGCTCTTGTCATGCCATCAGCTCCTTGCGTGTCGGGATAGCCCCAGCGGAACCCTATCGGCGGGGGCCGGGGAGCCAACCTGCATCTTCGGTAGCGCTGTACGTAGCCGATCAGCCACGCACCGTGAGCCAGCCAGGCCCTGGTCTAGGTACCTACCTAGGCAAAACGAGGCTCTTGAGGGTATCACTCGTTTCGGTCATCTTGTGCCTTCATAACGACTCCCTCGTGCCACCGGTTATGAGCGATCTCGCCATTCGCACCAAGGAGCCCACATGAGGCTGGTCGGACGCCCCGCCCGGCGCGGTGCCGGCACGCTGGCGCGGGTCGGCCGCCCTCGCCACCTGGCCCGCCGCTCCGGGCGGGCGCGGGTGACCGCCCTGGCGGTCAGGCTCGGCGGCCGGCTCCGCGCGCTGCTGGCCGCCGCCCTGGACGAGCGGCTCCGTCCGGTGCTGGTGGTCCCGCTGGCCGTCGGGCTGCTGCTCGGCGGCGTGGTGGGTGCGTGCGGCGCCTGGATGGCCGCCGGGGCGGCCAGCGCCCGGGACGCCTCGCAGGCGTCGGTGCCGGCGG
>DASQWY010000024.1:0-20740 GCA_035640005.1 Actinomycetes bacterium | reverse complement strand
GCATCCTGTACGTCGCGGGGGTGGCCGTGCTCGCCTCCGTCGGCAACCTGTACCACACCCACGACGCCCACCCGATGGAGCTGCTGCTGGACCAAGCGAGCGAGGTCGACCTGGTGGTCGGCGACCACGGCTGGGCGGGGGCGGCGGCCGAGCGCGGCATCGACGTGATCGGGGTGGCCGACATCAATGACCCGGCGCTGCCCATGGCCAAGGCCGAAGGCCGGGCCGGGATCGTGCTCGGCATGGACGACAACGTGCTCCCCGCTGCCTACGACCCGGTGGCGGACTACCTGATCGACCGGTTCGCATGAGCGACCGCTACGCCCGCCTGGTCGAGCAGGTGCTCGACGACCCGGGCACGGTGATGCTGCTCGGCTCCATGGACTCCGGCAAGACCACCTTCGCGCGCACCCTGCTGGCCGGCGCGGTCGAGCGTGGCATCCCGGCCACCTACCTGGACACCGACGTGGGCCGGACCACGGTCGGCCCGCCGACCTGCATCGGGCTCAAGCACGTGCTGGAGGCCAAGCACCTCGGCGACGACGAGCTGGCCAAGGCCGACGCCCTCTACTTCGTCGGCTGGGTGTCGGCCCAGTTCCACCTGCTGCCGCTGGTCGCCGGCACCGCCAAGCTGATGGACGTGGCCCGCCGTGCCGGCGCCGAGCTGGTGGTGGTCGACACCTCCAGCCTGATCAGCGGCGTGTACGGCCAGATCCTCAAGTACCACAAGCTGGAGGTGACCCGGGCCGACTACGTGATCGGCTTCGAGCGGGGCGAGGAGCTGGAGCCGTTGCTCGGCATCGCGCGGCGCTTCACCCCGGCCCGGGTGGACGCCTACCCGGTCCACCCGGAGGCGCGGCCGACCACCGCCTGGGAGCGCGCCGCGGCCCGCCAGGCCCGTTTCGCCGCCTACTTCTCCGGCCCGCTGCACCGCTGGCGGGTCAAGCCGACCGTGTTCCTGCCGAGCCTGCCGCCCGACGCCGACCTGGCCGCCCTCGCCGGCCTGCTGGTCGGCATGGAGGACGGCCGCGGCTCCTGCGTCGGCATCGGCTACCTGGAGCTGGCCGAGGACCGCGGCCTGCGGATGATCTCCACGGTCTCCGAGGGCGCCCGCGCCCTGCGCCTCGGCTCCACCCGCATCACTCCCGACTGGGCCAGCACCACCCGCGTGGACCTGCGGCATTTGTTCGGGACGGAGTAGCGAAATGGCCGGCTACGACTGGATCACCTTCCTCTCCGACTACGGGCTGGAGGACAACTTCGTCGGCGTGTGCCACGGGGTGATCGCGCGGATCGCACCGCGGGCGCGGGTGCTGGACCTGAGCCACGCGATCGAGCCGCAGGACGTGCGGCACGGCGCCACCGTGCTCGCCCAGTCGGTGCCGTTCATGCCCGAGGCCGTCCACCTGGCGGTGGTCGACCCGACGGTGGGGACCACCCGCGGCCTGGTGGCCATCGAGGCGGGCGGGCACGCGCTGGTCGGTCCCGACAACGGCCTGCTGGTGTGGGCCGCCGAGCGGCTCGGCGGGATCGGCCGCGCCCACGCCCTCACCAACCCCGACTACCAGCTGGAGCGGGTGTCCAAGACCTTCCACGGGCGGGACGTGTTCGCCCCGGCGGCCGCCCACATCGCCGCCGGGGTCGACCCGGCCAAGCTCGGCCCCGAGGTCGACCCGGACCTGCTGGCCCGGCTGGCCCCGGCCGCCGCCCAGGTGGATGACGACCACATCCACGGCGAGGTGTCGCAGATCGACCACTTCGGCAACATCGCCCTCAACGTCAGCCGCCAGGAGCTGGAGAGCGTCGGGGTGGTGATCGGCGACCGGGTCGAGGTGCGCATCGGTGGCCAGACCTACAACCTGCCGTTCGAGGAGACCTTCGGCTCGGTGCCGATCGGCCGGCTGGTGCTGCACGAGGACTCCTTCGGCGCGCTCACCGTGGCCATCAACCAGGGCCGCGCCGCAGCGCGCCTGCAGGCCCGCACCGGCGACCCGGTGGTGATCGCCCGGGTGGTGGAGTGACGCGGTGGCAGCGCGGCGCATCCTTGTCACCGGAGCGGCCCGCTCGACCGGCTGGGAGCTGGTCCGCGCGCTGGCCGCCGACCCCGGCGTCGACCTGATCGTGGCCGTCGACACGATCGCGCCGCCGGAGCCGGCACCCGCCGGGGTCCAGCCGCTCCGGGCCGACCTGCGCAGCCCCGCCCTGGTGGAGGCGGTGGAGTCGCGCGGGGTGGACACGGTGGTGCACCTCGGCATGACCGCCGAGCCGCTGGCCGCCGGCGGCCGCGCCAGCATGAAGGAGCACAACGTGCTCGGCACGATGGGGCTGCTCGGCGCCGCCTACCACGCCCCCGAGCTGCGGTCCCTGGTGCTCAAGTCGACCACCGCCGTGTACGGCTCCACGCCGTCCGACCCGGCGGTGTGGCGGGAGGGCATGCCGCACGAGGCGCCCCGCTCCGGCTTCGGCAAGGACTCGATCGAGGTGGAGGACTACGTCCGCTCCTTCGACCGGCGCCGCCCGGACGTGGCCGTCACCGTGCTGCGCCTGGCCAACCAGGTCGGCCCGACCGTCGACAACCCGGTCACCCGCTACTTCGGGCTGCCGGTCTGCCCGACCGTGTTCGGCTTCGACCCGCGCCTGCAGTTCCTGCACGAGGCCGACACCGAGCGGGTGCTGCTGCGGGCCGTGCTCGGCCCCCCCACCCCCGGCACCTTCAACGTCGCAGGGGACGGCGTGGTGCTGCTGAGCCAGGCCATCCGCATCGCCGGCAAGCCGCCGCTGCCGATCCCCGAGCCGCTGGTCGACGGCGTGGCCGGGCTGCTGCGGCGCACCGTCGACTTCTCCCCCGAGCAGGTCCGCTTCCTGCAGTACGGGCGGGTTGCCGACACCTCGGCAGCGCGCGAGCAGCTCGGCTTCGTCCCCGGCTGGACCTCGCTGGCGGCCTTCGAGGACTTCGCCGCCGCCCGCCTGCGCCGGCTGGTGACCGAGGAGCGGGTGGCCACCGCGGAGCGGGAGGCGCTGGCCGGCCTGCGGCGGCTGGCCGGGTGGCTCGACGGAGCGGCGGATCCGTGACGGCCGGCGCCACCCCGTCGGGCCGCCCGCGCTGCCGGGCCACCACCGCCCGCGGCGGCCGCTGCCGCAACCCCGCCGGCTCCGACGGGCTCTGCGCCGTCCACCGCCGCCACCTGCAGCCGGCCACCTCGCCTCGATCCTCCGGGGCACCCGTCCCGGGTTCCCCGGACCCCTCCAGCGACGATCGCCAGGCCGCCCCGGACCTCGCCGGCGTCCTGGCGTGGGCGGAGGAGGTGGTCGACTTCCTCGGGCGCCGCCTGCTCGGCGAGTACGAGGTGGACGAGTTCGGCCACGACCCCGACCTGGTCGAGCACGTGCTCGCCCCGCTGCTGCGCCCGCTGTACCGCCACTGGTGGCGGGTCAGCACCCACGGGCTGGAGCACGTGCCGGCGACCGGGCCGGCCCTGGTGGTCGCCAACCACGCCGGCACCCTGCCGTTCGACGCGATGATGGTCGGCCTGGCCCTGCTGGACGAGCACCCGGCCCACCGCACCCTGCGAATGCTCGCCGCCGACCTGGCCTTCACCCTGCCGGTGGTCGCCCCGCTGGCCCGCAAGTCCGGCAACACGCTGGCCTGCACCGAGGACGCCGAGCGGCTGCTGCGGGCCGGCGAGCTGGTCGGCGTCTGGCCGGAGGGCTACAAGGGCCTCGGCAAGCCCTACCGCGACCGCTACCGGCTGCAGCGCTTCGGCCGCGGCGGCTTCGTCGAGGTCGCGCTGCGCACCGGCGCGCCGATCGTGCCGGTCGCGGTGGTCGGCAGCGAGGAGATCTACCCGATGGTCGCCAACCTGCGGCGGCTGGCGCGGCTGCTCGGCTTCCCCTACTTCCCGGTCACGCCGACCTTCCCGGCGCTCGGCCCGCTGGGGGCGATCCCCCTGCCGAGCAAGTGGACGATCGAGTTCTGCCCGCCGATCCCGACCGCCCCATATGGGCCGGACGCCGCCCTGGACCCCATGGTCCTGTTCGACCTGACCGACCTGGTTCGCGATACCATCCAGCAGACCCTCCGCAAGAACCTGCTGACCCGCCGCGGCGTCTTCGGCTGACCGCCCGTCCGGCCGGCTCGTCCGCCGCCCACGGAAGGGGAGGACCATGCAGCAGATGTCCCGCAGGTCCATGCTGGTCGGCTCGGGGGCCGCGCTTGCAGGCCTCTCGCTTCCCGCCGGCGCCGCGGCCTCCACCCCCGCCGCCCGCGGCGCGGGCGGGCGCCTACCAATCGTCATCGGCCACCGGGGCAGCCCGGCCTACCGCCCCGAGCACACGATCGCGTCGTACACGCTGGCGATCGAGATGGCGGCGGACTTCATCGAGCCCGACCTGGTGTTCACGAAGGACGGCCAGCTCGTCGCCCGCCACGAGCCCGAAATCGGCGCGACCACGGACGTCGCGGACCACCCCGAGTTCGTGAGCCGCCAGACGACCAGGACGATCGACGGCGTGGTCTTTTCCAACACCTGGTTCACGTTCGACTTCACCCTCGCGGAGCTCAAGACGCTGCGGGCAAAGGAGCGGTTGCCCCTCGTGCGCCCCCAGAACACGGCGCTGGACGGGCTGTTCGAGGTCCCAACCTTCCAGGAGGTCATCGACCTGGCGAAGTCGAAGGGCGTGGGGATCTACCCGGAGACCAAGCACCCGACGTTCTTCCAGTCGCTCGGCTTCTCGTTCGACGCACCGCTGCTCGGCACGCTGCGCCGCAACGGCCTCGACCGGCCGACCTCGAAGGTGTTCATCCAGTCCTTCGAGGTCGGCAACCTGCAGCGGCTCCGGCGCGAGACGCGCCTCCCGCTGATCCAGCTGATCGACTCCCACGGGGCGCCGGCCGACTTCGTCGCGAGCGGCGACCCGCGCACCTACGACGACCTCGTGACGCCCCAGGGCCTCGCCGAGATCGCCACCTACGCGGACGGGATCGGCCCGGACAAGAGCCGCATCGTGCCGGGCAACTCCGCCGGCACGCAGCTGGGCCAGCCGACCACCCTCGTCCGTGACGCCCACCGCGTGGGCCTGCTGGTGCACCCGTTCACCTTCCGCCCGGAGAACAACTTCCTGGCGGCGGACTTCCGCGTGGGCAACCCGAGCAGCCCCGAATTCCTGCTTGCACGCGGCGACCAGCCGGCCGAGCTGGCGCTGTACTACCGACTGGGCGTCGACGGCCTGTTCGCCGACAACGCCGACACCGCGGTGGCGGTGCGCGAGAAGACGTTCGAACGGGCGCCGGCCGGCCGCTGACGGCCGACCCGCCCGTCACGGCGCCGTCGTCGTGGTGGTGGTGCCCGGCGGCAGGGCGGTGGTGGTCGGCGGGTCCGTGGTGGTGGTCGGGCGCCCCCGCCGGGTCGTCGGGGTCGGGTGCCGGCGGGTGGTCGTCGGCGCCGCGGTGGTGGTCGGGGCGGCGGTCGGTGCCACGGCGGCCACGCTGGTCTGCGGCAGGGTCGTCGTCGGGGCCGCGAGGACGGCCAGGGTCGTGGTGGTCGCGCCCGGAGAGGCGCTGCTCAGCGGCGGGAGCACCGCCAGGCTGCCCGGCCCGGTGGTGCCGGGCGGGCACGGCCGCCCGGCGCAGGTCGGCGGGTGGCCCGAGCGGCCGAACGCCTGCAGGCCCAAGATCACCACGATCGCGGCGGCCGCCACGGCGGTGGCCAGCCACGGCCGCCGGCCGAAGAAGGCGCGCAGCGCGGGCAGCAGCGCGGGCAGCAGCCCGGAGCCGGCCCGCTCCCGGCCCCGTCCCCGGCCCCGGCCGCGCCGCTCCCGCTGCCCCGCGGCCGCGGCCACCAGCTGGCCGCGGAGCCGCTCCACGAAGTCGAGGTCGGGAGCTGTCACCTGCCTGGGGGCGGCCTGCCGCAGCGAGGACGCCACCGCCAGGGCGTCGGCCAGGGCCGGCTCCTCGCCGCTCAGGTCGACCGCCCAGCGGGCCAGGCGCTGCTCGAACTCGTAGACCAGCCGCTCCTCCGGCGGCCCGGCCACGCCCTGCCCGCTGCGGGCCCCACCGGTCAGCTCCCAGAGGCTCAGGCAGGCGGCCAGCTGCAGCTCCCTGACGGCCTGCTGGCCGTGGCCGGACAGGTGGGCGGCGTGCGCCAGCGAGTGGCCGAGCAGCAGGCGCAGCAACACCACCTCCCGCTCCCGGTCGCCGAGCCGGTCGACCGCGGCGAGCGCCTCGTCCTCCAGGGCCTGCCTGCCGGCCGGGGGCGCGCCCTCCCGGCCGGCCGCCCGCCGCGTCGCGGCGGCGTCGCGGGCGGCGGCGACCAGCCACAGGCCGAGGTCCTGGCCGCTCTCGGCCACCGCCGGCAGCCGCGCGAACGCCTCGCGGAAGACCTGCTCGGTCAGCTCCCTGGCGGCCGGCCGCTCGCCCGTCCAGGCCAGCAGGTAGCGGTAGGTGCCCTCGACGTGGGCGTCCAACAGCTCGGCGACCGCCGCGCCGGAGCCGGCGCTGGCCGCCGCCAGCAGCGGCCGCTGCCAGGCGACCTCGGCGGCGACGTCGCCGTGCCGGCAGGGGCAGGCGACCGCTCGCGGGTCCGGCCGCGCCACGGTCGCCTCGTCCGTCCTCATCGGCTCAGGGCGAGCTGAACCGCGGCCGCTACCACGATGATGACGAGCAGTGCGGCCACCGCGATTGCGGTCCCGGTGCGCATGCGGCGCGGATCCTACCCCCTCCGGGCCGCGGCCGGGCGGCCGCCGCAGGCGCCCGCCGCCAGGTGCCGGCGGGCGGTGGCCACGCTGTCGGTCAGCACGCGCAGCAGGGCGGCGCGGTCGTCGGCCCACGGCCGCACGTCCAGCTCCAGGGTGATCGCGCCCTCGTGCCGCTCGGCCCCGAGCCGCTCCAGGAACGCCGGCACCGGCAGCACGCCTCGCTCCAGCAGGCCGTGGGTGTCCCGGCCGCGGCCGTCGTTGTTGGACACGTGCAGGTGCACCACCCGGTCCTCCAGCTCGTCCCAGGCGGCCAGCAGGTCCAGGCCGGCCACGGCCAGGTGGCTGGTGTCCAGCGCCAGGTACGGCCAGCGGCGCAGCTCGTCGGGGTCGATGCCGCTGTGGAAGCGGAGCGCCCGGCCGCCGGCGCCGACCGGGAACATGTTCTCGACCGCCACGGTGACGCCGCTCTCCTCGCGGATGCGGCCCACCGCTTCGGCCAGCCAGCCCGCGTAGGCCAGCTGCCAGCGGTAGGGCGGGTGGATCACCACGGTGGAGACCTTGGCGGTCTCGGCGAAGCGCACGCAGCGCTCGATCTTGCCCTTGGGATCGGTCCCCCACACCAGCCAGGTGGCGACCAGGAACGGGCCGTGGATCGCCGGCACCGGCAGGCCGTAGCGGTTGGCGAGGGCGCCGAGGCGGTGCGGGTCCTGGCTCAGCCGGTCCTGGGTGATCATCAGCTCGACCCCGTCGAAGCCGGCCTCGGCGATCAGCTCGAAGGTCTCCTCCAGCGAGAACATGAAGAAGGGGCCGCTGGCGGCGATCACGGGCGGGAGCTGTGACATGCGGCGGATGGTACCAAGCCGCCGCCCTGACCACGAACGTCGGCGCCGCACTAGACTGCTGGCATGCACTGGCTGCTGCCCGCCATCGCCACCGCCGCGTCGGCCGCGTTCGCCGTGGCCGTGCTGCGCCAGTACGGCCGCCGCCGGCGGCCCTACCAGCTCGCCTGGGGCGCGGCCCTGGCCATGTTCGCGGTCGCCTCGCTGGCCCTGACGGTCGGGGTGGCCAGCGGCTGGACGCCGCTCGGCTTCAAGGCCTACTACCTGTTCGGGGCGATCCTGAACGTGCCGTGGCTGGGGCTCGGCACCGTGCTGCTGCTCGGCCGGCCGGCGGTGGCGCGCGGCTACCTGGTGGCGCTGGTCGCCTTCAGCGCCGCCAGCGTGGCGCTGCTGGCCGCGGCCCCGGTCACCGCCGCGGACCTGGCCGGCAAGCTGGTCCCCGAGGGCCGCGACTTCCTGCCGGTGGCCGACCGGGTGCTGGCCGTGGTCGGCAACGTGGCCGGCACGCTGATCGTGGTCGGCGGCGCGGTCGCCAGCGGCCTCGCCCTGCGCCACCAGCGCCACCTGCGCTCCCGCTTCGAGGGGAACCTGCTGATCGCCCTGGGCGTGCTGCTGGCGGCCAGCGGCGGGGTGTTCGCCTTCCTGGCGCGCAGCGAACAGCTGGCGGCCGGCCTCGCCGCCGGCTCATGCGTCATGTACCTCGGCTTCCGCCGCGCCTCCAGCCCGGTCCGCTCGCCCGCCCCCTCCGGCCAGGGCCGCGCCCGCCCCGCCGGCCCGTGACCGCCGACCCGGGCCGGGTCGTCACCCTCTACACGCGGGTCGGCTGCCACCTGTGCGAGGATGCCGAGCGGGCCCTGCGGGCAGAGCAGGCGGCCACGCCGTTCCGGCTGGTCCTGGTCGACGTCGACGCCGACCCGGAGCTGACGCGCCGCTACGGGGTGCGGGTGCCGGTGGTGGCCGTGGACGGGGTCGAGCTGTTCGAGTACCACCTACCGGCCGACTCCCTCCGCGCCGGGTTGCGGGGGAATCTGGCCTGATTGAGAACCCGGTCACAAGGGCCTAGACTCGGGAACACGGGGGAACCGCTCGAGCCGTTGCGGCGTTCACAGCAGTGGGGGTTGGAGCACTTTGCGAGACCGCATTCCGGAAGCCACCGTCGCGCGCCTTCCCGTCTACCTGCGCTGCCTGGTCGACATGTCCGAGCACGGCACCCACAGGGTCTCCTCCGAGCAGCTCGCCGACGCGGCGGGGGTGAACTCCGCCAAGGTCCGCAAGGACCTCTCCTACCTCGGTTCCTACGGCACCCGCGGGGTCGGCTACGACGTCGAGTACCTGATCTACCAGATCCGCCGGGAGCTCGGGCTGGAGCAGGACTGGTCGGTGGCGATCATCGGGGTCGGCAACCTCGGCCACGCGCTCGCCAACTACCGGGGCTTCAGCGAGCGCGGCTTCCGGGTCGTCGCCCTGCTGGACACCGACACCGGCAAGGTCGGCGAGCGCGTCGGTGACCTGTCGGTCGAGCACATCGACGACCTCGACCGGATCGTCAAGGAGGAGCAGGTCGCCATCGGCATCATCGCCACGCCGGCCGCCGCCGCCCAGGAGGTCTGCGACCGGCTGGTCGCCGCCGGGGTCACCTCGATCCTCAACTTCGCCCCCGCGCACGTGCAGGTCCCGCCGGGCATCTCCCTGCGCAAGGTCGACCTCTCGACCGAGCTGCAGATCCTCTCCTTCCACGAGCAGCGGCGCGCCGCCGTCGACCTCGTCCGCCAGGTGGCGGCCAGGCACCGGACGGCACCCCGCGCCCAGGGCTGACCGTATGCCGGTCTACGTCTGCGGCCTCAACTTCCGATCCGCCTCCCTCGACCTGCTGGAGCGCCTCGCCGTCGGCCCCGAGCAGCGGCCCAAGGCGCTCGCCCACCTGCTCGGCCAGGAGCACGTCCACGAGGCCGTGATCCTCTCGACCTGCAACCGCATCGAGGTGTACGCGGCCATCAGCCGCTTCCACGGCGGCGCGGGCGACGTGCGCCGCTTCCTCGGCGACTTCCACCACCTGGAGCCGGAGGCGTTCACCGACCACCTGTACGCCTACTACGAGGAGCGGGCCGTCCAGCACCTGTTCTCGGTGGCGGCCGGGATCGACTCGATGGTGGTCGGGGAGGCGCAGATCCTCGGCCAGGTCCGCGAGGCGTTCCAGGCCGCCCAGGCGGAGCGGGCCGCCGGGCCGCAGCTGTCGGCGCTGTTCGCCCACGCCATCCGCGCCGGCCGGCGCGCCCGCAACGAGACCGGCATCGGCGGCGGGCTGGCGTCCACGGTCACCGCCGGCATCCGGGTGGTCGAGGCCCAGCTCGGCGGGCTGGCCGGGCGCCGCGCGCTGCTGGTCGGCGCCGGCGCGATGGCACGGGTGGCCGGCCGCGCCCTGCGCCAAGCGGGCGTCGGCGAGCTGGTGGTCGCCAACCGCACCCCCGCCAACGGCGCCGCGCTGGCCCGCTCGCTCGACGGCCGCGCGGTGGCGCTGGCCCGCGCCGGGGCCGAGCTGGCCGCCGCCGACCTGGCGGTCGCCTGCACCGCGGCCACCAGCCCGACCCTCACCGTGGAGACGGTCGCCGAGGCCGCCGCCCGGCGCGGGCCGGGCCGCCCGCTGGTGGTGCTCGACCTCGGCGTGCCGCGCGACGTCGACCCGGGGGTGCGCGGCCTGCCCGGCGTGTTCCTGGCCGACCTGGACGCCCTGCGGGCGGTGCTGGAGACCGAGGACGGGCCCGGCCGCGAGGTCGAGCGGGCCAGGGCGCTGGTCGCCGAGGAGGTCCTCGGCTTCATGAGCGGCCAGCGGGAGGCGCGCATGGTCCCGGCCATCCGCGCCCTGCGGGCCCGCGCCGAGCAGGTCCGCCAGCAGGAGCTGTCCAAGGCGGCGGGCCGGCTGGCCAGCCTCGGCGAGCGCGAGCGGGCCGTGGTCGAGCAGGTCACCCGCGGCCTGGTCAACAAGCTGCTGCACGACCCGCTGGTGCGCGGCAAGGCGCTGGCCGCGCGGCCCGACGGCGACCTGTACGTCGCCGTGCTGCGCGAGCTGTACGGGCTCGACGACCCCGACGGCGATGCCGGCCGCTGAGCCGGGCGCCCAGCGGGGCGCCGGGCGGGGCGCCGGGCGGGGCGTGGGGCTCCCCGACCGCCTGCGGATCGCCACCCGCGGCAGCCAGCTCGCCCTCGCCCAGAGCCGGCTGGTCGCCGACGCGCTGCGGGCCGCCTGGCCCGGCCTGCGGGTCGAGCTGGTCACGGTCGTCACCCTCGGCGACCGGCGCCGCGACGTGACCGCCGCCGCCCTGGGCGGCAAGGGCGTCTTCACCGCGGCGGTGCAGGAGGCGGTGCTGGACGGCCGCGCCGACCTGGCGGTGCACTCGGCCAAGGACCTGCCGGCGACGCAGGCGGCCGGGCTCGCCCTGGCCGCCGTGCCCGAGCGGGCCGACCCGCGCGACGTGCTGGTCGCCAGGGAGCCGGTCGCCGGCCTCGACGACCTGCCGCCCGGGGCCAGGATCGGCACCGGCAGCCCCCGCCGGGTGGCCCTGCTCCGCTGGCTGCGACCCGACGTCGAGGTCGTCGGCGTCCGCGGCAACGTCGACACCCGGGTCCGCCGGGCGCTGGACGGCGAGCTGGACGCGGTGGTGCTGGCGGCGGCGGGCCTGGACCGGCTCGGCCTGCCCGGCGTGCGGGCGGCGCCGCTGGACCCGGAGGCGTTCGTGCCAGCCCCCGGCCAGGGCACCCTGGCCGTGGAGGCCAGGGTCGACGACACCGGCACGCTCGGCCTGCTCGGCGCGCTGACCCACCGGCCGTCCCGGGTCGCCCTCCGCGGCGAGCGGGCGTTCCTGCACCAGCTCGGCGGCTCCTGCACCCTGCCGGCCGGCGCGCTGGTCACGCTGGTCCACCCGACTGGCGTGACCGGCCGGGACGACGGCCAGGTCGCCGCCGCCTGCGAGATCCACGGGTTCCTGTCCGGCCTGGACGGCAAGGACCAGGTCCGCGAGCGCCTGCGCGGCCCGGCCGACGACCCCGAGGGCCTCGGCCGCGCCCTCGCCAGCCGCCTGCTGGACGCCTGCGGCCCGCCCGTCCGCGCCCTGGTCGAGGCGAGCCGCCCGTGACCGCACGGTCCGGGCCCCGCACGGGTCCCGGGCCGGGCGCCGGCGCCCGCCCGTCCGGGCGCCCGCTGGCCGGGCTGACCGTGCTGGTCCCCCGGGCCAGGGAGCAGGCGGGCGGGTTCTCGGCGCTGCTGCGGGAACGCGGCGCCGAGCCGCTGGAGGTCCCCGCGATCGACATCCGCCCGGTCGCCGACCCGGCCGAGCTGGACCGGGCGGTCGCCGCCCTGGCTGCCGGCCGCTACCGCTGGCTGGTGGTCACCAGCGTCAACGGCGTGGCCGCGCTGCGCGCCCGCGTCACCGCCCTGGGCCTGGCCGCCCCCGCCCCCGGCGCGGCCGGGCCGCGATGGCTCGGCGGGGCGGCGGTGGCCGCGGTCGGCCCGGCCACCGAGGCGGCCGTGGCCGCCTTGGGTGCGCCGCCCGCCCTGGTCCCGGAGGTGGCCACCACCGCGGCGCTGGGCGAGGCGTTCCCGCCCGGCGACGGCGAGGTGCTGCTCGCCAGGGCCGACCTCGCCAACCCCGAGCTGGCCGCCACCCTGGCCGGCAAGGGCTGGCGACCCCACGAGGTGGTCGCCTACCGCACCGTGCCGGCCGCCGCCATGGACCCGGCCGCCCGCCGGCGGCTGGACGCCGGCGAGGTCGACTGGGTGGCGTTCACCGCCTCCTCGACCGTCGCGGGCTTCGTCCGCGCCTACGGCGCCCTGCCGCCCGGCGTGCGGGTGGCCGCCATCGGCCCGGTCACCGCCGCCGCCGCCCGCGACGCCGGCATGCGCGTGGACGCGGCCGCCGGCGACCACACCATCCCCGGCCTGGTCGCCGCCATCGAGCGGGCCAGCCGAACGCACCCGCCCGCCGGCTACGTGACCGGTGTTCCGGACGAGTAGGGTAGGGCGGACCGAACGGACCGAGGAGCGAGCATGCAGCCAGCGCCATACCCGTCGAGCCGCCCACGCCGCCTGCGCCGCACGCCGGTGCTGCGCGAGCTGGTCCGGGAGACCTCCGTCTCCCGGCGCGACCTGGTCGCCCCCCTGTTCGTGAAGCAGGGCATCGACGAGCCGGCGCCGATCCCCTCCATGCCAGGCCACTACCAGCACACCCTGGAGAGCCTGCGCAAGGAGGCGGCCGACCTGGCCGGCCTCGGCGTCCCCGCGCTGCTGCTGTTCGGCATCCCCGCCGGCAAGGACGCCGAGGGCACGGAGGCGTGGGCCGAGGACGGCATCGTGCAGCAGGCCCTGCGCGCGCTCGCCGCCGACCTCGGCGACGAGGTCGCGCTCGTCGGCGACCTGTGCCTGTGCGAGTACACCGACCACGGGCACTGCGGCGTCCTGCGCCCCGACGGCTCGGTCGACAACGACGACACCCTGCGGCGGTATGCGCGGATCGCGGTCGCCCAGGCGGAGGCGGGCGCGGCGGTGGTCGCCCCCAGCGGCATGATGGACGGCCAGGTCGGCGCCATCCGGGCCGCCCTCGACCAGGCAGGGTTCGCCGACACCGCCGTGCTGGCGTACGCGGCCAAGTACGCCTCCGGCCTGTACGGCCCCTTCCGGCAGGCGGCCGAGGGCGCCCCCCGGTTCGGCGACCGCACCGGCTACCAGATGGACCCGGGCAACGGCGAGGAGGCGCTCCGCGAGGTCGCCCTCGACATCGCTGAGGGGGCGGACCTGGTGATGGTCAAGCCGGCCCTTGCCTACCTGGACGTCCTCTGGCGGGTGAAGCAGGCGTTCGGCCTGCCGACCGCCGCCTACCACGTCTCCGGCGAGTACGCGATGGTCAAGGCGGCCGCCGAGCGCGGCTGGGTCGACGGCGAGCGGGTCATGCTGGAGGTGCTCACCGCCATCCGCCGGGCCGGCGCCGACCTGATCGTCACCTACTTCGCCCGCGACGCCGCCCCGCTGCTCTGACCGGGCCGGGCAGGGCGGCCCGAGCAAGGAGCGCGCGCATGCAGCCTTGGCACGTCGAGCCACAGGGACGGTTCCAGCAGCACACGGTGGTCAGCCGGGCGCTGGAGGGCAACCCGCTCGGGGATCCGCACGAGCGGCCCGTCTGGGTGTACCTGCCGCCGGGTGTGGGGGACGACCCGGCGCGGCGCTACCCGAGCGTCTACGTGATCCAGGGCTACACCGGCCAGGTCGACATGTGGTGGAACCGCTCGGCGCTGCGCCCCAACCCCCCGGAGCTGATCGACGCGCTGTTCGCGTCGGGCGGCTGCCCGCCCGCGATCGTGGTCCTGGTCGACGCCTGGACCTCGCTCGGCGGCAGCCAGTTCCTCAACTCCCCGGGCACCGGGCGCTACCTCGACTACCTGTGCGACGAGGTGGTCGGCTTCGTCGACCAGCGCTACCCCACCCTGGCGGACCGCGACCACCGCGGGATCGCCGGCAAGTCCAGCGGCGGGTACGGCGCCCTGGTCGCGCCGATGCTCCGCCCGGACGTGTTCGGCGCGCTGGCCAGCCACGCCGGCGACACCCTGTTCGAGCACTCGATGCTGCCATTCTTCGCCACGGCGGCCCGCTCCCTGCGGGAGGAGTACGGCGGCTCCTACGAGCGGTTCTTCGCCGACTTCCGCACCCGCCCGGCCTTCACCAGGGACTCCGACCACGACCTGCTGATGGTCTGGTGCATGGCCGCGTGCTACTCGGCCGAGCCGGACGGCAGCGTCACCCTGCCGTTCGACCCGGCGACCGGGCGGCTGCGGGACCAGGTGTGGCAACGCTGGCTCGCGCTCGACCCGGTCCGCATGGCTGCCGGGCACGCTGAGCAGCTCCGCTCGCTGCGCGGCATCTACCTGGACGCCGGCCGGCGCGACCAGTTCTGGCTCGACCTCGGCACCGCCGCGTTCGCCGCCGAGCTGGACGCCCTCGGCGTGGAGCACACCGTCGAGCTGTTCGACGCCACCCACACGGCCATCGAGTACCGCTACCCGAAGGGTCTCGCCTTCCTGGCCGAGCGCCTGACGCCGGACGACCGGCGCGCCGCCGGTTCCACGTGAAACCAGCTCGCCGAGCGCCGGAGCCGGTCGATGCCGTGCTGGTCGTGGACGCCCAGGTGGCCGTGCTCGCCGGCCGGCACCCGGTACCGGACGCGGAGGCCGTGCTGGCGCGCCTGCGCGACCTGCTCAGTGCGGCCCGCCAGGCCGGGGTGCTGGTCGTCCACCTGCAGAACGACGGCGCCCCCGGCAGCCCCGACGAGCCGGGCACGCCCGGCTGGGAGATCCATCCGCAGGTCGCCCCCGCCCGCGGCGAGCCCGTGCTCCGCAAGCGCACCGACGACGGCTTCGAGGGCACGCCCCTGGCGGACCTGCTCGACCGGTCCGGCGTGCGCCGCCTGGCAGTGGCTGGCCTGCTGTCCGAGATGTGCGTCAGCGCGACCAGCCGCGCCGCCCTGGCCCGCGGGCTCGGCGTGGTGCTGGTCCGCGACCGCACGCGACCTACGACCTCGACGACATCCCCGCGGCGGTCGTCAAGCGGGTCGCGGAGCACGCCCTCGGCGACCATCTGGAGCTGTCGGCCGCGACCGACCTCCGCTTCCTGCCCGCCAGACGTCCCCCGTGACCCGGGTCGGCCATCGCCCACGACCGGGACACGGCGCCCGCCCGGTGCGCCTGCCCGCCGGCCCGTGCGTCAGCCGGGGACCCGGTGTCGCCCGGCGGTCGCCGCCAGCCCCAGGGCGAGGCTGAGCGAGCTGGTGGCCAGCAGCAGGGGCGCGAACGCCGACCAGCTGGTCGCGGCGACCACCCCGCCGAACAGCGGGGCACCGAGCAGGCTGCCGAGGCTGCCCAGCTGCGTCAGCAGGCCGATCGCCAGGGCGGTCTGGCTCGGGTCGCCGACCAGCCGCGGCACGGCGGAGAACACGGTGGCGACCGCCAGGCCGTTGGCGACCAGGCTCAGCGCCGCGGCGGCGACCCCGACGGCGACCGCCCCATCGGCACGGAAGGCCGGCGCGGCGGCCAGCGGCATCACCAGGATGGTCGCGGTCAGCAGGCGGACCCCCGCGCCGCGGCGCAGCAGCCAGCTCGCCCCCACGCTGCCCGGGACGCTGGCGAAGGCCACGATCGCGGTGTCGGCCCCGGCGGCGCCAAGGCCGACGCCGCGCTGGCCGACCAGGAAGGTCGGCAGCAGGCTGAGCATCGCGATGCCGTTCAGGCACAGCCCGCAGAACCCGCCCGCCAGCAGCGCGGAGGCGCCGAGCCCGCCGAGGGCCCAGCGTGGCGGCGGCCCGCCGCCGGGCCGCCCCGCCGCCGGTGGGTCGGGCGGGATCGCCGCGGCCACCGGCACGGCCGCCAGCAGCGGCAGCGCGGCCGCGACGCCGAGCCAGCCGCGCCAGCCGACCGCCTGGGCCAAGGTCCCGCCCGCGGCGCCGCCGATGGCCAGGCCGACCGGGATCACCGCACCCCACAGCGCCAGCGCGGCCGCGCGGTCCCGCCCGCGGGTCAGGCGCACGAGCAGGTCCGGCGCGGCGACGACCACCAGCAGGTAGCCGACGCCCTCGACCGTGCGGGCCGCCACCAGCACGCCGAGCCCGGCGGCGGTCGCGCCGGCGCCGCCCGCGACGGCCAGCACCGCCAGGCCGGCCAGCAGCGTCCGCCGCTGCCCGACGCGGCGGGTCCACGCGCCGGCGGGCATCCCCAGCAGGGCGGCGACCGCGGTGATGGCCGACACCGCCCAGCCGAGCTGCGGCAGCGACAGCCCGAGGTCGGACCGGACGAGCGGCGCGACTGGGGCGAGCTTGCCGAGCGCGATGGCGGCCGGGACCCCGGCGGCGCAGACCAGCACGACCTTGCCCCAGGATGTCTCGGCCACGTGATCTCCCGTCCGCACCAGCGAGCGGGCCACTGTAGCGGTCGGTGCCGGTGCGGTCAGCGTCCGCCGTTCACCGGCAGGAAGGCGCCGCTGATGTTGCCGTTGGCCGCCGACGACAGGAACACCACGGCGCGAGCGACGTCGTCGGGCTCGGAGAGGCGGCCGCTCGGCGTGGTCGCGCGGACCCGCTCGACCACCGCCGGCGGGATCGCCCGGCGGTTGCGGTCGGTGACGGTGAGGCTGAGGACGACCACGTTGGTGAGGATCCCGGCCGGTCCCAGCTCCCAGGCGAGGGTGCGGGCGAGCCCGAACAGGCCGGCCTTGGCCGCGCCGTACGCCTCCCAGCCAGGCAGGCCCTCGACCAGCGCGTTCGCGGCGACGAGCACCAGCCGGCCCCAGCCCCTGGCCTTCATCGACGGCAGCACCGCCTGGACCGTCGCCAGGGTGCCCTCCAGGTTGGACCGCAGCACCTCGCGCCATTCCTCAACCGGCCGTGCCTCGAACGGCCCTGGCGGCGACGTCTCCGATCGCACGGCGTTCGCGACCAGGACGTCCACCCCGCCCCATCGCTCCTCCACCAGCGCCACGGCCGCGCGGACCGAGGCCAGGTCGGCGAGGTCGTAGCCGACCACCGTGGCCTCGCCACCGAGGCGCTCCACCTCCCGCGCGACCCGCTCGGCGCGCTCCCGGTGGTGGTGGTAGGTGAGCGCCACGCGCGCCCGCTCGGCGCCGAAGGCGCGGGCGATGCTCGCCCCGATGCCGCCGGACCCGCCGGTCACCAGCACGACCCGTCGGTCCAGTTCCAGGTCCACCGGACCTCCTCTCATGGTGGTTGACCATAGATGACTACACCATATTGGTAATAGTCAAGTGTGTGGCCGTACCAGGACCGCGTAGACTCGGCCGGTGAGCCGACGCGACGGGACGCCCAGCCGACCCCTGGAGGGGTCGGACCCGGGGGACCTGCGGCTGGTGCAGGAGGTCACCTGGCGGCTGCTGGCGATGGTCGAGCGGCTGCAGCAGGGGTTCGCGGCGCACGCCGGCGAGTTCGGCCTGTCGGCGGCCCAGGCCAAGTTGCTGATGCAACTACAGCCGTCGGAGGCGCTGCCGATGCGGGCCCTGGCCGAGCGGCTGCGCTACGACCCCTCCAACCTGACCGGGCTGGTCGACAAGCTGGAGGAGCGCGGCGCCGTGCGGCGGCGGCCGGACCCGCGCGACCGGCGGGTCAAGGCGCTGGTCATCACCGAGGAGGGCGTGCGCCTGCGGGACGGCTTCCGGGAGCGGGTCGTGCACGATCCGGGGCCGCTCGAGCGCCTGGACCGCACGCAGCTGCGGCGCCTCCACGACCTGCTCGGCCGCGCCCTCGCCGAGGGGCCCGCGGACCGCGAAGGGTGACGCCGGCCCCGGAGTCCGGGGTGACCTAGACTGGCCGCGACCGCCACCCCCCCGAAGGAGCTTGCCGTGCGGCACCGCACCCTGGGCGCGACCGACCTGCGGGTGAGCGAGGTCGGCGTGCCGGTCTGGGACCTGCTGTCCAGGCCGGACGACGAGGCCGCCGCGCTGCTGCGGGCCGCCCTCGACCTGGGGGTCAGCTTCTTCGACGCGACCGACAGCGACCAGGACGGCCGCGCCGAGCGGTTGCTGGGCGAGGCCGTCCGCGGCCACCGCGACGAGGTCACGGTCGCCACCACCTTCGGCTACGACACCAGCCGGCGGCTGTTCGAGCAGGCCGGCACCGGGCCCCGCCACGACTGGTCGCCGTCGTTCGCCGGCCGGGCACTGGACCGCTCGCTCGGCCGGCTGCGGCTGGAGCCGGTCGACCTGTGGCAGCTGCACCATCCCGGCATGGACGCGCTGGCCGCCGACGAGCTGTTCGCCTTCCTCGACGAACAGGTGGCCAAGGGCAAGGTCCGCTGCTACGGCGTGGTGCTGGGGCTGGGCAGGGCCGGCGGCGACGAGGGCGAGGTGGCCCTGCGCGAGCGTGGGGTGGCGGCCGTGCAGGCCGTCTTCAACGTGGCCGAGCAGGCGCCCGGCCGCGAGCTGGCACGCACGGCGGCCGAGACGGGCGCGGCGCTGGTCGCGCGGGACCCGCTGGCGCCGCGCCTGCCGGCCGACGCGCGCGCCCGGCTGGACTTCCTGGCCAGGGACCGCGGCCGCACCCTCGACCAGGCGCTGCTCCGCTTCGCGCTGGCCGACCCGGCCGTCGCCTCGGTGCTCCCCCCGGTCGCCGACGCTGTCCGCCTGGCCGAGCTGGCGGGCGCCGCCGACGTGGCCGAGTTGGACGGCGAGGAGCTCGACCGGGTCGCGGAGCTGCACGAGGCGCGCTTCGGCGCCGCCGGCCCAGCCTCCGCCCAGGGGGCGCCGCGGTGACCCGGACGCGGCGGCAGGTGAGCGCCACCGCCGTGCCGGCCAGCGCGGCGCTGTACGAGCGGGCCAGGCGGCGCATCCCCGGCGGGGTCAACTCGCCGGTGCGCGCGTTCCGGGCGGTCGGCGGCACCCCATTGTTCCTCGTCCGCGGCCAGGGCCCCCACGTCTGGGACGCTGACGGCAACCGCTACGTCGACCTGGTCCTGTCCTGGGGGCCGCTGATCTGCGGCCACGCCCACCCGCGGGTGGTCGAGGCGGTGCAGCGGGCCGCCGCGCTCGGCACCTCCTTCGGCGCGCCGACCGAGGCCGAGGTGGAGCTGGCCGAGGCGGTCGCGGCGCGCGTGCCCGCGGCGGAGAAGCTCCGCATGGTCAGCTCGGGGACCGAGGCGACCATGAGCGCGGTCCGGCTCGCCAGGGCCGCCACCGGCCGGGCCAAGCTGGTGAAGTTCGCCGGCTGCTACCACGGCCACGCCGACGGCCTGCTCGCCGAGGCCGGGTCGGGGGTGGCGACCCTCGGCCTGCCCTGCTCACCCTGGGTGACGGCCGCCCAGGCCGCCGACACGATCGTGCTGCCCTACAACGACGAGGCGGCGCTGGCGGCGGCGTTCCAGGCGACCGGGGAGCAGATCGCCGCGGTGCTGGTCGAGCCGATCGCCGCCAACATGGGCGTCGTCCCGCCGACGCCCGGGTTCCTGGAGGCGTTGCGGTCCGAGACCCGCAGGGCGGGCGCGCTGCTGCTGGTCGACGAGGTGCTCACCGGCTTCCGGGTCCACCGGGGCGGCGCCACCGGCCTGTGGTCGCTGGAGCCGGACCTGCTGACCTTCGGCAAGGTGCTCGGGGGCGGCCTGCCGGCGGCCGCCTACGCGGGGCCGGGCGAGCTGATGGACCTGGTCGCCCCGGAGGGGTCCGTCTACCAGGCGGGCACGCTCTCCGGGAACCCGCTGGCGACCGCCGCGGGCCTGGCCACCCTCGCCCTGCTCGACGACGCGGCCTACCGGCACCTGGACGGCGTCGCGGCCACCCTGGCGAGCGGGCTGCAGGCCGCCTTCGACCGGGCCGGCGTGCCGGCGACGGTCCAGCGGGCCGGCAACCTGTTCAGCGTCTTCCTCAGCGCCAAGGCGGTCCGCGACTACGACGGCGCCAGGCGCCAGGACACCGCCGCGTATGCGCAGCTCTTCTACGCATTTCTACGCAGAGGGGTGTACGTCCCGCCGAGCGCCTTCGAGGCCTGGTTCGTGTCGACCGCCCACGGCGAGGCCGAGGTCGACCAGGTCCTGCGCGCCGCCGCGGCGGCGGCGCGGGAGGTCGCAGCGGGCCAACCCTAGGCGCCGTAGCCGATGTGGATGTGCTCCTGGTGGCCCTCGTCGGTGAAGTACGGCCGGTGCCCGATCCGGAACGGCGAGCCCACCTCGGCGGGCCGCAGCGGCCCCTGCAGCCGGTCCAGCCACCCGACCAGCGCCTTGGCCGCAGGGCTGTGGGCGGAGACCCGCTGCCCGTCGACCATGTCGATGTCGACCGCGCGCCACACGTGGTGGTTGGACACGCGGGTGGTGCCCTTCACGTACACGGAATGGCCGGTGTAGACGCAGGACAGGCGGATGCGCCAGTGGTCGGCGATCACCGCCAGCAGCGACTGGGCGCGCAGGTCCAGCCTGCCGGAGGCCAGGTCCGGCGCCGGGTTGCAGCCATGGCTGGTGGTGGCGGTGACGTAGGGGTTGTGGACAAGCGCGACCACGAACGGGTCGGCGGAGGGGGACGGCGGGCGAGTGGCGGTGGCGCTGCTGGTGTAGCGCGCGGCGGTGGTCACCACGGCGTGCACGTACCAGCAGGCGTGGTTGTAGCGCAGCAGCGCGGTGTGCAGCGCCGGGCTGCCGAGCACCTGCGGGCAGGGATCGCTTCGTGTGGTCGGCGTCGACAG